>CAZAIS010000120.1:0-7214 GCA_964485255.1 uncultured Acidimicrobiales bacterium
GACCCCGATTACGTGCTCGTTCACGTCGTCAACCACCTGCTCGCGGGTTTCACCTTTTTCCATCCGAGTCTAGCATACCGCCCACGGCGCCTATCGGGCGCGGGCGCGCCGCCGTCTTTCTTGATATCCTGTTCTCATAGCACCGGTGATCTTGCCCGCTCGAGCGAAAGGCCGTAGCATTGCCCGGGTTCAACGGACGGTTGCACGCAATTTACAGGGCGATCGAAGACAGCGGCCTGTACATCAACCTGAACCACGACGTGCGGTTCCGCGAGAACCGCCGCATCCCGCTCAACCTCAACGAGACCGAGAGCATCGTACTGGCCGAGGAATCGTACAACTCCCCGCTCCTGTTCACGCTCCTGACCTCGGTCCTGCGGAACGGGACCATGATCCTGTACGGCTCCCCGGGGTCCGGCAAGACCACCTCGGCCGAATTCGTGGGCGCGTTCGTGCACGGCCGCCTGCTGGAGGAGACGTTCGGGGACGGAAAGGGCGCCTTCCGCGTGATGGAGGCGATACACGAGGCCACCATCCACGGCCACCAGGAGCTCACCGACGAGAAGATGCTGGGGCGCCCGCACCTGGGCAGGCTTATGAAAAACGGCGAGGAGGAGGTCATCCCCCGCAAGTTCATGCTATCCCCGTTCCGCATGGTGGACGAGGTCAACCGCCTTACGCCCGGCCGCACCAACAACCTGCTCGACATGATGGACCGCGGTTTCTCGGTGTACGGGGACTCCAAGATATACGCGGCCGAGGGCGTGACCTTTCTCACCGCCAACTTCCGTGACGTGGCGTCGTCGGACCTGACCCCTCCCTTCCTCGACAGAATAGACGTGGGCGTTTTCGCCCCGACGCTCAACCCTTACTTCCTCGAGATGGCCGGCGGGGGAGACGACAGGAAGCTCACCGGCGACGAGGAGGCGACCGTGGCCCGCCTGAGGCGAGAAACGGACGTCGAGCTGACGGGAGAGGACTTCGAGTGCATCCGCCGGGAGATCTCCTCGGTAAGCATGAACCCCGAAGCACTGTACATACTCTATAACTTCATATCCGAGCTGAACGGATGCACCATGGCCTCGGAGGATATCGAGCGCAAGAGCAAGGGCTTCGCCTGGTTCGTCAAGCCCCCGATCCTCTGCGCGCAGGTCAGCGACGGTTCGTCCTCCGAGGGAGAGCACCTCGGCGGGTGCCACTACCACAACACCGAGAACATCTGCTACATGACCGAGAACGAGGTGAGCGTCAGGGCGGGAAAGACGATCGAGCGGTACGCGAAGGCGCTCGCGTGGTTCCGCGGGAACCCCGAGGCGGGCCTGGAGGACATCGAGGCGGTGGTCCCGTTCGTGCTCTGGTTCAAGCTAATCCCCACCGACCGCGCCTGGGCAGAACACCCCGAGTTCATGAACGACAGGATCGCGATGGTCCGCGACCTGTTCGCCCGGTCGCGCAACCACTACCTGAAGAGCAGGAGCATGATAAAGACGCTCGACGGCGTGCTCGAGCTCTACGAGCGGTCTCTCTCGAACGAGCCGGTGGACCGGCACCTGGTGCTGGAGGCCCTCGAGTCCCTCAAGCGCTATGATTCTCCCGCGAAGTACCCGATTGCCACCATGCTCCGCCAGGTCTTTTTCGAGATAACGCGCTAGGGCGCGAATGGAGGCGGCTTGCTTCCCTCGCAGGACGAACTCGACGAGATAATGGAGCGGGCCCGCGCTTTCTGCGGCTTCCCCCGCGTCATGGACCCTGAGCTGGTCACCGACCCCGACCGGCACCGGCACGCGGACAGGCTCGCCGGGGAATACGGGTTCTGGGAGCCGTCGGAGAACCGCGTCTTCATCAACATCCGGGCTGTGGAGGCGAAGCTCGGCGCCGAAAACCTCGAGGCTCTCATCGTATACCAGTTGCTGCACTACGCCCTCGCCCCGTTCGAGACACGGACCGCGATCCGGCTCGTGGGCTCCGCGATGCTGGCCATGGAGGAGCTCCGGGACAGGGACAGGAAGGCTTCTTACCGCGAGGCCATGTCCGTCGAGCGCCTGTTCTGCGACATCATCGACCTTACCTATGCCGCCTCGCACGGCATGCGCGAGGAGTGCGTCTCGCTGTATCGCGCCATGGACAGGACCATGGGCGACGAGGGCGGGGTCACCTGGAGGTTCCTGCTCTGCTGTTACGAGGAGCTCTGGGGATGCCCCGGCGCTCTGGACGCTCCCCGCTCGGGTGGCATGCGCGAGGACGCCCGGCGCCTCGCGGACCGCCTCCTCGACCGCCCGTTCGCGGCAGCGGGTTGGGAATCGAAGATCCGCAAGCTCGTGAAGTACCTGCTCAAGTACAGCGACGACCCATCGGACATGGACAGAAGCCGGTTGATGGACAACGGCATCGACGACCTCGATCAGGCCACGGCCGAGAAGGTGCTGAGCTCGCTTGTCAGGGACATGGGCATGAAGGACTTCAAGGAGCTCGTTGGCGGCCTGGGGGCGGGGAGCGAGACGCAGGCCGTGGTCTGGTACTACCGGGAGCTTTCGCGCGCCTACGAGGTCAGGTTCCACCCCGTGAGGAGCGAAGCCGGGGAGGCGGTCCCCCACGCGCCCCTGGCCTGGGGAATGGCCGACCCTTTCGAGAGCCTGGACCTGCCCTACACGCTGTACACCTCCGGGAAGGCCGTCCCTACCCTCACCACCAAGCAGTGGGAGAAGACCGCGCTTGAGGTCGCGGCGAAACGGAGGTCCCCGCCGGACGTCGTCGTCATCCTCGACGCGTCGGGGTCGATGACAAACCCGGTGCCCGAGGTCGCGAACGCGGTCCTGGCCGGCTTCGTGATGGCGCGGAGCGCCGGAAACCTCGGGGCCAAGGTCGGGCTCGTCGTGTACTCCGACAAGACGAGGACGCACGTGGTGGAACCCGTATGGAACATCGGCCGGATCGAGGAAGGGCTCGTCACGTATTACGGTGGAGGCACGGTGTTCCCCGTCGGCGAGGTCAAGCGCCTTGCCTCGACCGACGCGCACCGGCCCAAGCACTTCTGCCTGATATCCGACACCGAGATAACGAACATCGCGGAGGCATCACGCTGCCTCGGCGACGCGCTCCGGGTGCACCCCGAGAACTCCGGCTCGGTCTTCCTCATCGACCAGCCCGAGAGCGAGAAAGCGGAGATCATCCGTGAGGCCGGTTACGAGATCTTCCCCGTGTCGCGCGGGAGGGACCTCGTGAACATCGTCGCCGGCAAAGCCAGGGAGATCTATTCATGAAGGGATCGAAAGCGCGCGGTCGGAAAGGCGGTGCGCGGTGAGGCTGCCGCGGCCGTCCTTCGAGGGCAGTTCGGCCCGGCTTCCAGACCTCGCGGCGGACAACCGGCGGGAAGGGGAAGCCCGCGAGAGGATCCTCGAGGACTTTTCCCTGGCCGAGCTCTTCCTGGGCTTGAGCTCGAAGGACTCCGTCACCAAGTCCCGGGTGGAAAAAACCCTCGCGGTCCGCGACGACGCCGAGATGGTCCTGCTGGCCTCCAGGCTTGTCCGCGAAGCCGCCGGCAGCTACCAGGGGTTCTCGCTGCAGTGGCAGCGAAAGGTCATCGGCTACCTGACCAGCCTCGGCGCGGAAGCCATGTCGAGGCTGGGGGGCGAGGCTTTCTCGATCCCCGATGGGCTCGATTTCGCGGGGCTCGAAGCCCGAGGCGGCGATCCCGGGCACACCGCGATCAAGGCGCGCAGAATTGGGGATTTCGCCGGCGTCAGGGCCAGCCGCCTGGACCTCGTGGCTGATTCAATCGGGGATTTCGCCCTGCGGGAGGCGGAGTGCTGCAGCGCGCGGGCCGGGAGGGTGGGAAACCGCCTCGGTGAAGACGGTGTATCGTTGAAGCTGCACGCGAACGAAGCCGGAGACTGGCTGATGCTCAAGTCAAGGGACTGCTACGTCGAGGCCAGGCGGGTCGGCAGCCTGGCCGGCCTCGACTCGAGGAGCCTGGAGATACACGTCCACAGCGCGGGTGCCGAGCTGTGCGAGCGGGCGAGAGATGCCGTCATTTACCTGCGCAGGGGCGCGAAGAGCCTCGGGCAGACCGGAAGCGGCGTCCTCTACGTGCGCCGGGGCTCGCCCGGCTGGCGCACGTGCTTCAGGGTCGAGAGGATGCGCTGAGCGAAGAAGCGCCGTGAGGAGCGGCGGGCGGGGACCTGCGCCGGGAGCGGTGGGTTCACGCCGGGTCGCGTGGATGCAGTATAATCGATCCGTCGGCTCGAAGGGGGTATCCCGTGTTCCTGAACCTCGCGAGAGACTTGCTCGGCATCGGTCCGCGGGACGGGGTCACCTGCCAGGTCTCCAGCTACGGGAGGCGCGCGAGCACCCTTCCGGGAATCGCGGGCCGTTCGGCCGACAAGTGCGTGGACCTGGCGCCCGGGCGGCCGTTCGAGGCCGCGGACATCGAAGGTCCCGGCATGATCACGCGTATCTGGGTAACGCTGCCTTGCACCGCGAACCCGGGCGCGCTGCGGAACGTGGCCGTCAAGGTGTACTGGGACGGAGAGGAAGAGCCCTCGGTGCTTAGTCCGCTGGGCGACCTCTTCGGGGCGACGTTCGCGCGCCCGGTGGACTACTCCTCCGCCTGGCTCGGCATCACATCCGGAGCGTACCTTAGTTTCTTCCCGATGCCGTTCCGACAGCGCGCCAGGCTGGTCCTAGAGAACCAGGGCCGGCTTCCGGTCAGGCTCTTCTTCTACCAGGTCACATGGCTGAAGCTGGACCGCGAACCCCCGGAAGAAACGCCTTATTTTCACTGCCTCTACAGCCGCCGGCGGCTCAAGCGGGGTGGGCCGCCCTGCACGGTCCTGGACGCCCGCGGGCGCGGGTTCTACCTGGGGTGCCACCTCGACATGCAGGGCGCTGGATACCCGTGGGGGCCCAACCCATTCAAGTGGTTTATGCCCGAGGGGTTCGGGATGGGCATGCTGGAGGGCTGGGAGCGGATCTGGATAGACCGGGGCGAGGAAGAGGAGCCGAACGTGCACGGCACCGGGGGCGAGGATTACTTCAACGGCGCCTGGTACTTCACGCGCGTTCCTTCCGTCTCTCTCACTCACGGCGTTACCAGGCGCAGCTACGCGACCCGGCGTGTCTCCTGCTACCGGTTCCACGCCGAGATGCCCGTATCGTTCCTGGAGCGTATCAAGGTAACAATCGACCACGGCCTGGATAACGCGCTGCCGGCTGTGTACGACAGCACCGCTTACTGGTACCAGGCCGAACCGCACGCTCCGACGGGCGACCTGCCCACAGCACGCGACAGGCGGCCGGAGGGAGCGGTGAAATCGGTTCTGGTGATGTCCGCCCCGCTGATGTACGGGGGCGTGGCGCTGTCGCTGCTGAGAAAAGCCGGTAGGCGGCGGCACGAGGTGTAAGTAGCCATCGGGTGTTTCCCCCTGAGGCCGGTGTCTCTCTCAGCGTGAGAAACCCCGTGAAAAAGTAAACAAAAAAGTAAAAAGTGAACGACGCCTCGGGGGGGTTGTGATGAGAAGGTTGAAGATGGGAGAGGTTGGGATCGGGGGGACGGACGGAAAGGTTACGGTGAGGAGGAACGCGTACGGCGTACCGGCGATCGAGGCCGGAGACTTCGACGACCTTGCCTACGGGCTCGGTTGGATACACGCCTTCGACCGTCCGGTGGAGCTCGAGCTCACCCGCCTCGTCGCCAAGGGCGTGGCCGCCGAGTTCCTCGAGGGATCCGAGGAACTCCTGGCGAGTGACGCCTACATGCGGCGCTGGGACCTGTGGGGAACATCCCGCGAGCAGGTCGATTCCCTGGAGCCCGAAGTACTGCGGATGGTAGAGCGCTACTGCTCCGGTGTGAACCACGTGCTGTCGAACGGGAGGAGGCCCTTCGAGTTCATGTTGATAGGGCACCGGCCCGAGCCCTGGACGCCGGCCGACTGCATAATGATGACGAAGCTGATCGGGCTTGTCGACATGACCGAGACCCAGGGCTGGGTGGAAAAGCTCATCGTCCAGATGATCAAGGAGGGGGTGCCGCTGGGGCAGTTGAGGGAGATGTTCCCTTACATGACCGACGAGCCCGGCGAAGAGCTCCTGGACGTCATCGGCAAGGTGAGGCTGTCCGAGCCGGTCATTCCCGAGACGCTCCGCTGGAAGGCGCTTCCCCGTCTGAAGGCCAGCAACAACTGGGTCGTGTCCGGCTCGCGCAGCGCGTCACGCAGGCCGGTACTGTGCGGCGACCCCCACCTGGACACCGCGAGGCTTCCGGCGATATGGCAGGAAGTGATGATGCGCGCGGGCGACTTCTGGTACGCGGGATGTACAATCCCGGGCATCCCGTTCCCGGCGCTCGGCAGGACAAGCGATATAGCGTGGTCCCCCACCTACGGCTACATGGACGTGACGGATTTCTTCATCGAGGAGGTCCGTGGCGGGCGCTACCGGCGCGGCGACGCCTGGCTCGACTTCGCGGTGCGCCGGGAGGTCGTCAACGTCAAAAAAGGCGAGCCCAGGACACTGCGCTTTTACGAGAACGAGCACGGCACGCTCGAGGGCACCCCCGACGAGGACGGCTATTACCTTTGCATGGCCTTCACGCTGGGGCGGGGCCGGGGCGCGGACACGATGAACCACGGGGCGGCGTTAATGAGGTCGAAGAGCGTGGTGGAGGCGATGCCCCACTTCGCCGCCATCGACTTCTGCTCGCAGAACTGGGTCTGCGCCGACAGCGAGGGCAACATCGGCTACGCGCAGAGCGGCAGGTGCCCCATCAGGGCCGAGGGGGTCAGCGGCCTTCTCCCCGTGCCGGGGTGGGACGAGGCATACGACTGGAAGGGGACCTACCCCGTAGACGTGAACCCTTCGGTCCTGAACCCGCCGGAGGGCTTCATCGCCACCGCCAACCAGGACATGAACGAGTACGCGAAGCGCCGGGTGTGCAACCTGCCCATGGCCGACTACCGCGCCAGGCGGATTCGAGAGCTTCTCGCCGCCCGTGACGATCACACCGTGGCCTCCATGCAGTCGATGCACTACGACCTGTACTCCAAGCACGCCGAGGACTACATGGCGATCATCAGACCGCTGCTCCCCGATGGGCCTGAGGGCGACGAGCTGCGCGAGTGGGACCTTGCCTACCGGAGCGACTCGACGGCGGCGACCGCGTTCGAGAACATCTTCCGGGAGTACTCCCGCCTGGTGTTCGGGGAATTCGCCCTGGGTAG
>CAZAIS010000121.1:0-7212 GCA_964485255.1 uncultured Acidimicrobiales bacterium
CGCCGCAAGGTGAGGAGCGGCGTCCAACGCCCCTTCTTTGTTGTTGTCGATGAAGTATAGCACAGGGTGACCCCGTGTTGAATATGCTTCCCGCCTGCCCTTCATGCCGTAACCAACTGGCGAAACCTCGCCCGCTAACCGATAATAGCGTTGAACAGGAAAGGACGAGGAAGGCATGCTGCAACCCAGACCAAAAGTGCTGGTGGCCGACGATGACCATAACCTGAGGCAGTTACTCATGGAAGCGCTGCCCAGGCACAAGTTCGAGGTCTACCAGGCGGCCGACGGCACCGAGACGTGGGACACCGTCAAGAACCTTAGGCCGGACATCGTCCTGCTGGACGTGATGATGCCAGGCCTCGACGGTCACGAAATATGCAGGCTCATGCGTGACAATCCTCAGACCAGGAGCATCCCTGTCATAATGCTGACCGCGCGCGCGCAACTCAAGGACAAGCTCGACGGCATCGAGTCGGGGGCCGACGACTACATCACCAAGCCCTTCGACCCGATGGAACTGCAGGCCCGCATCGAGATGCACCTTCGGAGATACCTGCGTGACTCGGACATGAGCCCCATCACCGAGCTTCCCGGTAACAAGGCGATCGAGGAAGCGCTGGTTGACCGGATCGAGTCGGGCCGGCTCTTCGCCCTGCTGTACGTGGACCTCGACGACTTCAAGGCCTATAACGATTACTACGGGTTCACGGCGGGCAGCGAGGTAATCAGAATGACAGGCGATATCCTCACCAAGGCTCTCGAGAACAGCAAGTCGCAAGACGCATTCCTGGGCCACGTCGGTGGAGACGACTTCGTGGTCCTCACCCCGCCCGACTCCGCCGAGGCTGTCTCCAAGGAAATCATCCGCATGTTCGACGAGCGTATCCGCGAGCACTATAACCCCGAAGACCTCCGCAAGGGCTACATCGTATCCATCGACAGGCGCGGGTACGTAATGAAGTTCCCCGTCATGACGATATCCATCTCAATCGTTCACAACGAAAACCGCCGCCTGACGGACCCCGCGCAGATCGGCAGGATCGCGGCCGAGCTGAAGAAATACGCTAAGGATCTCGAGGGCAGCGTTTACGTCTTCGATCGCAGGAAGGCTTGAGGCAGATCGAGCGGGGCCCGCGGGGTTCCAATCGGCGAGACCGCGTAATGAGTTATCGGGACAGTATTCCACGAAAAAGGCCACGCGGCGCGCGCGACGACGAGTCGAGGGGCGACATAAGCCACCTCCTTTTCGTGACCGCCCGCCCCGGTGTATTGCTCCTCTGGACTGTGCTCGCGGCGGCTACCCTCATCTTCACACTTATCCACGGGGGGCCCAAGGATCCCGCTGTCCTGACACTCATGGCCCTCTCCTATGTCGCCGTCCTGGTGGGCAACCATTTCTTCCCCTTCGAGGAATACAGGCCGCTCCTGTTCTTCTTGCTCATGGCCGCTTTCCTGGCCCTGACGGCCAGCATAGTACACCTGACGGGCGGTCGCGCGAGCCTGCTGGTCTTCCTGTTCTTCGCCATACCCATACTCTCTTCAGCGTACTACGGATACCCGGGGACGCTTCTGATGTCTCTGCTCACCGCCGTTGTCATGTACGTGCCTTTCATGTCAGGCGGCGTGACCGCCGTCCAGCACGTCTCTCTCGCGCTCATCTCGCTCTCGTATGTCTTCATCGGGATAATGTCGTGCTACGTCGTGGAAGGCGAAAAGATGTACGCGCGCGAGTCCAGCGAATACAGGCACCTTCTGGAGCTCTCCCGTCACAGGGAGCGCGACGTCTCACGGATCTACAACCTGAGCAGGAGATTCTCCTACACCCTGGACCTCGATACGATCCTCAAGACCACCGCCGCGCTGGCTCGCCAGATGCTTTCCTGCGAAGGTGTCACCGTCTTTCTGCTCGAGGACCGTACACCCGTCCTCAAGGCCGCCCTGGGCATCCTGCCCTTCTGTGACCTTTCATCGGTGAGGCTTCCCTCCGGGGAAAACTGGGTGACGAGACTTTCCTCCGGCGACTCCGTGGTGTGCCACAAGGTCTCTCTCGGATGGCTTCCGCTGGCGCCCGAATCCGCCGGAAAGCACCAGAACGTAGCCGCGGTGCCGCTTTTCATAGGGGGAGACGTCGCCGGCTACCTGATCTGCTTCTCCGCTATGTACAGGCCGTTCCGCGAGTCGCACCTGGAGGTACTGTCTACGATAGCGAGCCAGGCGGCGGTTGCAGTCGAGAAGGCCAGGCTGTACGCGCGCACGCTCAACGACAAGTCCAAGGTCGAGACGATACTGGGAGCCCTGCGCGACGGTCTGGTGCTGACTGATTCCCGGGGCCTCATCGTCGAGACCAATCCCGTGGCCGAGCAACTGCTGGCGCTGGATTCTCCAGGGGAGGGCATCAAGCTCGAGCACGCGCTCTCGCGCGTGGTTGGAGACTGCGACCTGGGTCGCATGGACATCTCCGAAGCGATAGAGTCGGTACTGGAGGGCCGCGCGGTGTACGGCGAGATGACAGTGGAGGCGGATACGCGAGTGACGGTGCAATGCAGTTTTATACCCCTGCTGGACCAGGTGTCCCGCGTCTCCGGCATGGTCCTGTTTCTCCACGACATTACCGATCTGAAGCGTATCGACGAGATGAAATCCAACTTCGTCTCCAACGTTTCCCATGAGCTGCGCACGCCCCTCACCAGCATATCCGGCTTCGTGAGCCTCGTACTTGCCGGAAGGGCCGGGCCCCTGACCGCGAACCAGGAAAAGTACCTCTGCGTGGTAAGGCAGCAGACCTCTTACCTGACGGACTTGATAGAAGACCTGCTGGACCTGTCCAGGCTGCAGGCCGGTCAAGTCATTTCCGACGCGCGGGAGACCCGCCTGCAGGACGTCGCCCTGCAGGCTGTTTGCGACCTCTCGGAAGTTGCCCGCAGCGGCGACGTCGAGGTAAGACTGAACCTCCGAGAGGACCTGCCCCCGGTTAACGCCGAGGCGGCCCGTATTACGCAGGTCATGACGAACATCATCGGCAACGCCGTAAAGTTCACTCCTCCCGGTGGGCTTGTCGAGATCACCGCGCACTCTAACGGCGATACGGTACATTTGCAGGTGTCCGACACCGGCGTCGGTATATCTGCCGCCGCGCTGCCCCACATCTTTGACAGGTTCTTCCAGGCGCACCCGGGCGCGGCGGCTGAGAAAAGCGGCTTCGGCCTCGGTCTTGCCATCTCGAGGGAGATCGTGGAGCTGCACGGTGGGCGGATCTGGGCCGAGAGCGTTCCCGGCCGCGGGTCTTCTTTCCATGTCACTCTTCCCGTCTTCTCCGGGAAGGCAACCTGAGTCGCGCCTCGCTTCAGGGCTGATCTATTTCCGCGGCGACCGCTTCCCCGGAGCATTCATCGACGACGGCGGCGGGCTTTTCGAGGTCTCCTTCCTCGATAGCAGTAAGAAAAGCCTCGACAACGATCGGGTCGAACTGGGTGCCGGCGTTCAGCTCCAGCTCCTTGATGGCCTCAGCCACGGGCAGGGCTTTCCTGTACGGCCTGTCCGACATCATGGCCTCGAATGAATCGGCGACCGACAGTATCCTGGCTCCAAGCGGGATATCGTCTCCCTTGAGGCCGTCCGGGTAGCCCTTGCCGTCATACCTCTCGTGGTGGTGGAGGATGATCTGTCTCGGCGCCTGCAAAAAAGTGACCGGCTCGATGATGGAATCGCCGAGGATGGGATGCGTCTTGACGTGGACGAATTCCTCCTCGGAGAGGGCTCCCGGCTTGTTGAGAATCTTGCGGGCTATTCCGATTTTTCCGATGTCGTGCAGGGCGGCGGCGTACTTGATGTTCCTCAGGTCCCACTCACTCAATGACAGCCTCTTGGCGATCGCCATGGCATAATCGGTGACTCGCTCGGAGTGCCCGAAAGTGTAGGGGTCCTTCACCTCGATCGCGCGGGCGAGAGCTTTCACCGTAGAGAAGTAGCTCATCTCGAGGTCCTCGTAAAGTGAGGCGTTCTCGAGCGCGACGGCCGCCTGACCGGCGATGCCCGTTATCAGGTTCAAGTCCTCGTTCTCCACATCCTCGGGCTCCCTGGAGTAGAAGAGAACGATTATTCCCAGTATGTTCTCTCGCGAGTAGATGGGGACTACCAGCACGGACCTCGTGTCCGTGTCCTCTATTCTGTCGTCCGGGATGAGCGGTGAGAGGTGTGGATCGGAGATGGCCACGACGTGGTCGAAAAGGGCTTCGGCGTCCTCATCGGCGAAATCCGAGGGCTGCACACCCTCCCCCAGGGCCATCTCCCAGTCACAACCCGGAAGCACGCTGAACGTCGCGGTCGGGAAGAATCTCCCGGACTCGGAGACGTAGATGTAAACGCTGCACTTGTTAACCTCCAGAACGTCCGCCGATATCTGCACCAGGCGCGACAGCAGCACGTCGATATCCAGCGTCGAGGTAACAAGTCTTGCCACCTCGAGCAGGGCCATGGTCTCCTTGAGCTTTTGCTGCTCGCTTCCGTGAAGGCGCGCGTTCTCCATCGCGGCCGCGACCTTGTTCGCGAACCGTACGGCCAGGTTGACCGTCTCCGGCGTGAACATCTGCGGGCGCTCCACGTTATCCACGAGCATCATCCCCACGTTACGGTCCCGGACCATAAGCGGCACGATTAGCGCGCACTTCGTCTTCATTCGCTTCATGATCGTCGACATCACCGGCGTCGCTCGCGAGTAGCCCTCCACGACGACAGGACTGCGCTCCTGCACCAGCTTCTTCAGCAGGGGTTCGTCCAGGCTGAACGCCCCTCCCCCGAACACCTTCGCGTGATCGAAGTTTGACGCCTCCACGTGCAGGTCGTTCGTCAGCAGGTCCCGGGTTATGAACGCGCACCTCCCGGCGTCGACCAGCTCGATGCACTTTTTAATCGAAGAAAGCATCAGCGTGCTGAAATCGAGTGTCGCGGCCAAGTTACTGGGGAACCTGTCGATGTCCTCCTGGTATTCCTGGTAGAACTTGATGACCTCGTCGCGGGTCTGTGTGAACGACTGTGCCCGTATGGTCTTGGCCTGCTCCAGCATGTCGTCGACGATCAGGGTCGCCTCGAAAGCGTCGGCGGGCGACGCCTCTTTCGCCTCCACCATCTCCCGTATCACCGCGAGCAGGGCGGTCTTGACCACGCCGGGGATTCCGATGACCTCCTGCAGCGCGAAACCGTTCTTGGCGTGGGAGTAGCTCTGAAACGTCTCGTTTCCCAGGAAGTCCGCCGTATCGCCTTCAGCGATCGCGCTTTCCAGCGAGTCGAGGTAGGTGTTGAAGTATTTTTTCCTGGTCTGCTTCAAGAACGCGTAGAACGAAGTCCCGGGTGTTTCGCTCTCGGGAATGCGGGCAAGCACCCTTGCCCTCCTCTTCGTGATGACCTCCAGCGCGAGCTTCCTGCCTCTCGCGCCCTCCAATGTCCCTGATGCCAATCATCACCTCGTATCATTAGCCGACAACACGATTATAGGGTCAGCGCGGTTTATTGTGAATTCACTACCGCATGCCCGAGAGCAGGTTCGCCATCTCTATGGCCGTGAGCGCCGCCTGCCAGCCCTTGTTTCCCGCTTTGGCGCCGGCGCGGTCCACCGCCTGCTCCAGCGTATCGGCGGTTATCACGCCGAACGCCACGGGTACGCCCGTGTCCAGACCCACTCGCGCGATTCCCTTGGAGACCTCTGCCGCGACGTAATCGAAGTGGGGGGTGTTGCCCCTGATAACCGCCCCCAGGCATATGACCGCGTCATACTTGCCCGAGGTTGCCATCTTTCCTGCGAGGAGCGGCACCTCGAACGATCCCGGCACCCAGGCCACGTCTATGTCCTCCTCGGCGGCTTCATGCCTCTTCAGCGAGTCGATAGCCCCCGACAGCAGGTTCTTGCTTATGAACTCGTTGAAGCGGCTGACAACGATCCCGAACTTGAAGCCGCGCGCAACGAGTTGCCCCTCAAAAGTCGCCATTTCCTTCTCCTCCTGTTTCCTGTTCCGGGCCCCGGCTCACTCTTTTACACTCTGCAGGTCCAAATCGTGATTCATCTTCTCTTTCTTGGTGCACAGGTACCGGTAGTTGTCGGCGGTCGGGGCGGCCTGCAGCGAGACGCGCTCGGTGACGGATAGCCCGTAGCCCTCGAGCCCCACGCGCTTGGCGGGGTTGTTCGTGAGCAGACGCATCGACGTTATTCCCAGATCCCTGAGTATCTGCGCCCCGGTGCCGTAGTCCCTCGCGTCAACGGGAAGGCCGAGCTCGACGTTCGCTTCGACGGTATCAAGCCCCATGTCCTGGAGCTCGTACGCCCTGATCTTGTGGGCGAGGCCTATCCCGCGGCCCTCGTGACCTATCATGTAGAGCAGAACACCTTCACCCTCCTCGTCGATCATCCCGAGGGCCTGCCTGACCTGGATACCGCAGTCGCACCTCAAGGAGTCGAATACGTCACCGGTGAGGCACTCCGAGTGCACCCTGACGAGGACATCCTTCTTCCCGCTCACGTCACCCTTCACCAGCGCGAGATGGAAGGTCTCGTCCACGATGCTCTCATATCCGTAAGCCATGAATTCCCCGTATGCCGTCGGGAGCCGAGCTTCCGCGACCTTCTTGACGAGCTGCTCGGACGCGATCCTGTGCTTTATGAGTTCTTCGACGGTGATCATCTTGAGCGCGAAGCGCTCCGCGAACTTCTCCAGCTCCGGAACCCTGGCCATGGTCCCGTCCTCGTGCATGATCTCGCATATCACGCCGACGGGAAAATGGCCCGACAGCCTGGCCAGGTCCACCGCCGCCTCGGTATGTCCGGCCCGCACGAGCACGCCACCCTCCCTGGCCCTCAGGGGAAACACGTGCCCGGGCTTGCTTATGTCGGAAGCCTTGGTCTCGGGGTTGATGACGGCCTGGATGGTCGCGGCCCTGTCGTAAGCCGATATCCCGGTAGTGATCTTTCCCTTGGCCCCGATGGACACCGTGAATGCCGTTCCCTGCTCGCTGGTGTTGTCGTCCACCATCGCCGGGATCTCCAGCTCGTCCAACCTGCTCGCTATGCACGGCATACAGATCAGCCCGCGTCCGTTCTTGCTCATGAAGTTGATGATGTCGGGCGTAACCATCTGCGCCGAGCAGACGAGGTCCCCTTCATTCTCCCTGTCCTCATCGTCCACTACGATGATGAGATGGCCTTCCTGTAACTCCTCGATCGCC
>CAZAIS010000122.1:0-7205 GCA_964485255.1 uncultured Acidimicrobiales bacterium
CGTCCGGGCCAGGGTTCAGAATGGATATATAAGTCTCGAACCCCCAGGCTGTGGAGCCCTCGGCCATGTGCCAGACTGAGCCCACGGTGAGCGCCGCGGTATTGGACACGCCCCCTCCGGGCGACCTGGAGTTCAGGACCGTGACCTCCGCGTCCCCCGGCTCCGTGATGTCCGACGCCGGAATGTCGGCCTCGAGGCGCTCCTCGGAGACCAGGCGGGTCGTCCTGTTCGCCCCGTTCCACCTGACCGTGGAGTTGGTGGTGAACCCCCTCCCGTTGACCTCGAGGGAGAAAGCCGGGCCGCCCGCGGCCGCGCGCTCCGGCGAGATGGAGGATATGACCGGCACCGGCTCCTTCACGGCGAAGTCGACGCCGTTGCCGGTTCCATCAAGGGTGGTCACCGCCACTTTCCCGCTCCTCGCCCCGGCAGGCACCACGACCCGGACGGCGTCATCCGACCACGAGGGATAGCTCACCGCCGCGGTGCCGTTGAAGGAAACGACGGAGCCGTCACGGTTTTCACCGAAGTTCAGGCCGGACAGCGTAACGGTCGAGCCCACGGTGGCCGAAGCCGGGGTCAAGCTCTGGATAAGGGGGGCGGCCGGGACGAGCGCCCGCTCGGCGTCCACCAGGCCGTAGCCGAAGTATTGATCCCACCCGGAGCCCCCCAGGTCGCGGGCGGTACGCTCGAGCTGCAGCTTCACGGCGCCGGGGTTAGAGATCCCCGTGCGGGAGATGAAGAGCCCGGCCACCGCGCTCACGTGCGGCGTGGACATCGAAGTGCCCTGCCAGCCACGGTAACTGAAGCCGCTGGACGGGTCCCCCTCCGTCACGTAAGTCTGCTGCAGGATTCCGTCGTCTTCCGTGACCCTGGTGTCGCCCCCGGGCCCGACGAGGTCCAGTTGCGGCCCGTAGTTCGAGTAGAAGGCGCGGACCTTCGCGCGGTTGGTGCCTCCCACCGCGATGCAGTACTCGTCGTAGGCGGCAGGGTAATCGATGGAGGGCGCGTTGTCGTTTCCCGACGCCGCGCAGATCGTGACCCCGCGCTCGTAAGCGTACCGGCAGCCTTCGCGCTTGGTCCGCGAATCGATCCCTCCCGCGCTGTAGTTGATGACCCCGGCCCCGTGGTCGGCCGCCCAGGCGAAGGCGTCCGCCATCTCGGCGTGGGTTCCGATGCCCCGTACGGGCATCACCGAGCAGCCGTGGGCCGCCCCGGCAGCCCCGATTGCGTTGTCGGTGGTCTGCGCGATGGTGCCGGTCACGTGCGTACCGTGCCCGTCGGGGTCGTTGGGATGGCCGTCGCCGTCGATGGCGTCGTAGGGCGATACGAACTTCGTTCCGGCAAGGTCCGGCGCCCGCGTGTAGGACCCGTAGTCCTCGTAAGCGACACCGCTGTCCACCACCGCGATTATCACCGAGAGGTCCCCTCGCTCGGTGTCCCAGGCGGCCCGCGCGTCGATGCCGCCGCCAGCGAAGTCCTGCATGTTCCACTGGGAGGGGAACAGCGGGTCGTTGGGGGTATAGGAGATCCGGTCCAGGTAATTCGGCTCCGCGTACTCGACGGAAGGGTCGGCCGAGAGCCTTTCAACGGCCTCGCCGACGGTGGTTTCCGGTGGAAGCCGGAGCACCTTGAACCCCAGTGCCGCGTTCTCGTGCTTCATCGAGAGGCGCCCCGCCGCGAGCACCCGGCCGGCGCGGGAGCCTGCCTCCGGCTTGAACTTGACTATCACTTCCCCCGGCACGTGCCCTGCCTCGATTCCTCGCGGGTCGGCCCCGGCCGTCTCGAGCGTCCACCCCGCTCCGAACGGCAGCCCGCAGACCAGCAGCGCCGACAGGAGCAGGCGGGGGAGCAGTCTCGCGCCTGAGGCTCTTCCATCCGCCCGGTAACGACGGCGGGAGTCCGGTAATTTCACTTGAAGCTTCCTATCTTATGATCCACTCGGCCCGCGGCCCGGCAGGTCCGTCGGGCACGCGTCTGTCTCCATGCTTCTTTCGTGTCGCGGGGGGAATGCCCTATTCACACTCTCCTGAAGGCGTGCATCCCTCGAGTTCGGTCGCCCGGAGCGTGAACGCCGGCCGTTCTGCTACTCACTTTCCCGTGAAGGCATGCTCTTTTCGAGGGCTTCCGTTACGGCCGATTTCAGCTTGAGCACCCGGTTGCGGTCGGAGTCGGACCAGAACCGTAGAACCAGCACCAGCGCGTCCTTCTCCGGCTCGACGAGCACCACCGGCTCCGGTTGCTCGAGGACTCCCTCCACCGCGGCCAGGGATTCAAGGGCGAGCCCCTTCACCAGGCCGACGTCGGCGTCCTTGTCGAGCTGGTACCGCAAATCGACGCGCAGGGTAGCCGTCGCCGAGTAGTTGACTATCGGGCTGTCGAAGACGGTCTTGTTGGGAATGAATACCCGCTGGCCGTCATAGGTCAGGATCTGGGTGTCCCTGACGCGTATGTTCTCGACCACGCCCTCCTGCTCGCCGATCCTGATCTGGTCGCCGATTGTGAACGGGTGCTGGATGAGCAGTATGATGCCTGAGAACAGGTTGCTCAAGACGCCCTGGAGGGCGAACCCGATGCCGACCGAGGCGAGCCCGAGGGTAGCCAGCGCCGCCGAGAAGCTCATGCCGACCTCGCTGAGCGCGACGATGACCCCCGCCAGCAGGACGAGCCCCGACGCGCCACGCGCGATGAGCAGGTCCACGTGGCCCTGCGTGCTGGTCCTTCCTACGGTCTTCTGGACGAGGATGCGGACTAGCCTGGCGATCAGCCAGGCGACGATCATGACCGCTATGGCTACAAGCCACCTGGGCCCTATCTCGACTATCCTGTCCCACAGGTCGGTGAAAGCCTTGCCCACCGAAGCAAAATGGGCGAATCCGGTCGCGTACAATCTTCAGACCTCCGGTTCTGAGAGCAGGGGCTATTATATCAGGTGCTCCGGCGGCGTTCGTTACGAACAGGCCGCCGGCGCGAGGGTATCGAGGCCGCGCGCCGGCGGCCGGACCTGGTTACGACGCCCGGCCCTTCCGGGGACACGAATGAAGGCCCCGCGGGCCCGCGGCGCTCGAGGCCCGCCACAGGCCGGTCCGGGCCGGGAAGCGAAAGCGAGCCCTTCCGCGGGCGCGTTCAAAGGTTTTACGAGCACGTGGCGGGTAATATTAGGTTGCAGATACCAAAGGGTAGAAATGGCTCTCAGCAGGGAAGAGATGCTCGCCGACCTGCGGAAGGCGAGGATCCACAAATACGTCTATCTCGGCGCCTCGATCGGCCTCGTGTTGCTGGCGGCGGCGCTGGTGGTGGCGTTTTTCGTGCGGGTTCCCAAACACGACGTCGCGGCGGTTATTCTGGCCGCCGTCGGACTCTTTTTCTCGGTCCTCATGGCCCACCAGTCGGTGAAAACGGGCAGGATCGAAAAAATGATAGCCGAACGGCTCGCCGCGGCGGAGGAAGACGTGCCGGGCGGGGCGCGGGCTGAGAACGGTGGAGGAGAGGGCGCCCCGGACTCGCCCGGTCTCCCACCCGTTAACGGCAAAGGGAGCGGGCCGGATGAACCATGAGCGCCTGGCGACCCTGCTTCGATGTCCCGCCTGCGGTAGCTCCATGCGCTACCGCCCGCGCGTCTACTCGTACTGCTGCGAGGGGCAGGTTCTCCACGCATACCGGGTGAGGGACCAGATAGCGGACCTCGTCCCCGGCGAGGACGAGGGCCGTCAGCGCAGGGTCAACAAGGCTTTCGAGCACATTGCCGGCCGCCGATACGAGAAGAACGTCACCGGCGCGACCGGTTTCGACCGTTTCATGAACCTCGCCATGTGGGGCACGACACGGTTCATACCCCTGCTGTTCGAGCTGCTCGACAGCGTCGCCTGTGACTGCGACCCCGGGTATTTCCTCGACATCCCTGTGGGCACGGGCGTCTTCACCGCCGGCGAGTACAGCCTGCAGCCGAACCTCGAATTCATCGCCGCCGACTACAGCCGCGCGATGCTGCAGTCGGCGCTGGAGAAAGTGCTGGCGGAGGATTTCGGGAACGTGATGCTGGTACGCACGGACGTGCGGAGCCTGCCGTTCGCCGACGGGGCTTTCTCGGGCGTGCTGACCATGAACGGAATCGACGCGTTCCCGGAGAAGGAGAAGGCGCTCGACGAGCTTGTCCGGATGCTCAAGCCGAACGGCAAGCTGGCGGGCTCGTCGTACGTGCGCGGGGAGCGCTGGATGACCGACCTGGTCATGGGCAAGATGGGCGCCGCCCTCGGCTACGTTACGGGCCCGGTCTTCACCGAGGACGAACTGCTGGCAGCCCTGGAGTCCCGGGGCATCTCCAACATCGTCACCAAAAAAATCAAGTCGATAGTCTTCTTCAGCGGTCGCAAAACG
The DNA here is from genome assembly GCA_964485255.1 of uncultured Acidimicrobiales bacterium. Taxonomy (GTDB): domain Bacteria; phylum Actinomycetota; class Geothermincolia; order Fen-727; family Anoxymicrobiaceae; genus CAZEJS01. The sequence continues at coordinate 4,375 of CAZAIS010000122.1, forward strand.
TAGGCGTCGTTCACTTTTTACTTTTTCTGTTTACTTTTCATCCGCGAGGCGCGTGTATATGACAAAAAGTAAGCAGAAAAAGTAAAAAGTGAACGACGCCTACTGACGCCTGACCCACCGCCTGCCGTCAGGGGCGGTGATGACACCGTTCTCGATGGTCCCGACGTCGGTGATGCCTTCCGAGACGAATATAATCGTGTTTCCGTTAAGGGTGTAGGTTCCGGTGGAGTTGCCGCCGTCGGCGTGGATGGCGTCAACAGTCTTGTCCGCGTGCAGGGTGATGCTCGAGCCGTCGGCGCCCATGTAGAACCCGGCCGCTTCCCTGTACGGCCTCGCTTCCGCCTCCGCCCTTCTCGTTTCGATCTCCGCGGCCGTGGCCTTGTCAACCCCGGTCAAGAGGTCGCCTATCGCGTCGAGCGCCACCTTCGTGCTGAACTTCGGGGTGGTCTTCACGGCCTCGTTGTCGGCCAGGTAATCCTCCATGTGGTCGCCCAGCTCGGTCAGCAGGTCTTTGATCTCCTTGATCTGCGCGTCTATGCCCGCCTTGTTCGCCTCGAGCGTCTTGTTGGCGACCGCCTCCGCCAGTGTCGCGTAGAGCTTGCCGGCCGCCGCAGCGTACTTCTCGTAGACCTCGATGGTCTGATCGAGCTGGACGTACTTGCGGTCCTGCTTTGACACACCGGTACCCGCCAGGACACCCTCGAGTGCCTCGGCTTTCTTCCGCGCCGCTTCCAGCTCCTCTTTTGCCTTGTTCAAGGCGGTGGGGTCCATCGCGATCTTCGCCTGGGCTTCCTCGGCTTCCTCCGCGATATCCTCGTATTCCTCCCAGACCCTGGCCAGCTCCTCGGCGCCGGAGCCGGCGCTCTTGACGATGAACACTATCCCGACCGCTATGCCGCCCAGCACCGCGATTCCTATTACGACCAGCAGGACGATCCCGGCGGGAGAGCGCAACCAGCTCCCGCCCCTCTGCTCGGTGGGAGCGTCAGGCTTCCGACCGGCGGGGGGAGGAGCGGGCCCGCCCGGTGGGGCGGCCGCGGGCGCCGACCCGAACCTGTTTCCGCAATTGGAGCAAAACCTCGAGTCGTCCGGGTTCTCACTACCGCACTGAGGACAGTACATTCTCATCTCCCCGCGATCGTAACGGCCGAAGGAAACCTGTCCGGCCCCGGGATACACATACGGAGATTATACCAGTGAGAGAAGGCCGTCACGTCATCGGGCGCGGCGCACGGCCCTCGGATAGCGAGGCCGCCCACGCGGGCGCTATGCCCACGCGGGCGCCTCAAGCTCGGCCGTGAGACATTCCCTCAGAAGCCCACGACGTCATGACCGCCGGTCCACCCCTGGTAGTTGAAGTACATCGGCCGCTCGGCCACGATCGGCCTGTCGGCCTCGACCTTGGCCGAGACGTCCTGGCCCCGCCCGACCACTTCAGCGACGTTCACGGTGGCACGCATGCCAGGGGCGATCTCGACCTTGTGCGTCTTTACATCGCCGGTGCCCAGCATGAAAGTGATTGTAACCTCAACCTTGTCGGTGCCGGGGTTGCCGGCGCAGATGTACTCGTCGAAGTTCGGCAGGGTGCACCCCTCCGCGAAGAACCAGGATGTCTTGTCGGTGGGAGCGCCGAGAACGTCGTGACCCCCGGCCCACGAGTAGCCGGGTTCACCGTCCTTGTAGCAGAAGTACATCGGCCGCTCCGCCACTATCGGCTGATCGCTCTCGATTATCACCGAGGAATCCACTCCCGTGCCCAGGGGTTCACTGACGTTCAGGGTCCATCGGGAGTTGGCTCCCACGGTGTAGGTCTCGTCCTTCTTCAAGCCGTCTCGCTTGAGGAAGTGCACGGTGATGTGCGCGTCTGTGTCGTTCACGTTCTGGACGGCCAGCCACTCCTCGAACCCCGGCCTGGTGCTCCCCTCCGCGAAGTACCAAGTGTTCTTCGGCGAGTCGGTGCCCATTACCACGTGACCTCCGTCCCACTTTCCGTGGTAGTTGAAGTACATCGGGCGTTCCGCGACTATCGCCTCGTCGCAGTGCACGTGCACCGAGATGTCCTGGTTGGGCCCCACGTCCCCGTTCGCGAAGACGCTCACGCGTGAATTGGCCGGTACGTTGTATTCCTTCTGCTGCATGTAGGCGCCCGCGGATATGTAGAACACCTTGACGTTGACTTCCTTGTCATTAGGGTTCTGCAGGCAGATCCACTCCTCGAAACCCTCCCGGGTGGTGCCCTCCGCGAAGTACCAGTCGCTCCCGGGGGCCACCGCGCCGGTAACGCAGTGTCCGCCGGTCCACGAGTATCCCTCCTGCCCCATCTTGTAGTCGAAGTACATGGGCCTTTCGGCGTAAAACTCACCTTCGGCAATCAGCTTCACCGAGACGTCCTGCCCCGGGCCCACCTCGTTGTTGACGTTGACCGACATGCGAGAGGTGGGGCTCAGCCTGTAGGTCTTATCCCGGGGCTCACCCCCCGCGAGCATGAAAGTGGCTTCGACGTCCAGCGCTGCCTCGTTGGGGTTCTGCAGGCAGAGCCATTCGCTGAAGCCCTCCCGGGTGCAGCCCTCCGCGAAGTAGTATGAGAAGTAAGTGGGGGTTATCACCGTGAAGCTCCTGGCGTTGGAGAAACCCCCCGGGGTCACGACCCTAACGTTGACCTGCCCCTGCGCGCCCGCCGGCACCTTCACGTTTATCTTGGTGTCCGACCACGCGGTATACTCAGTGGCGTCAACGGAACCGAAGGAGACGTATGAGCTCGAGCGAGTGTCCCCGAACTCCTCGCCGGTGATCGCGACCTCCGAACCGGTCCTCCCGGAAGTCGGCGCTAT
>CAZAIS010000123.1:0-7129 GCA_964485255.1 uncultured Acidimicrobiales bacterium
GACAGAGGTGGTCATGTACGGGGCGCTCAAGCGGGCGGGGACCGGCGAGTTCAGGGCCGTGCTCGAGATGATCAAGTAACCTCGGTGTAACAGGCCGGAGACCCCCCCGCCTTCTGCCGGAGGCGACATGGCGGACGGCGTCCCCGGCGTGGATTCGGCCAGGAAGGCGGATGAGTTGAAGATTCTCATCTTCAGCGATCGCGACATCAAGCACCCCTGGGGCGGAGGCTCGCTCGTGAACATACACGAGCAGGCGAAACGGTGGGTCCGGATGGGCCACCGGGTGACGATGATCACCACCAGGCCGAGGGGTCACGCGAGGCGCGACACGATCGACGGCCTGGAGGTCTACCGCGCGGGGAACCGTTACACGGTCTACCTGTGCGCGCCCGTCCTCTACCTGCTGGGCCTGCGCAAGCGCGCGGACGCCGTGGTGGACATCATAAACGGCGTACCGTTCTTCACCCCCCTGTTCTGCCGCAAGCCGAAAGTGGCCATCATGCACCACGTCCACAAGGAGATGTTCCTGATCGAGCTGGGCCCGGTGCTCGGCAGGATCGGAAGGGCGATCGAGCGCTACGTGGTGCCGTTGATGTACAGGCGCGTCCACTTCATATCCTCTTCACGGTCCACCGTCGAAAACATGCGGAACCTGCTCTTCCACGGCTCCAAGCTGCGCATCAGCGTCGCTTACAACGGTATCGATCACGACTTCTACAAGGCCGGCGCCGGCAAGCGGGAAAGGCCGACGGTGCTTTACCTGGGCAGGGTCAAGAAGTACAAGAGAGTGCCCCTGCTCATTTCCATGATGAAGTCGGTCAGGGAGCAGGTGAAAGACGCCGAGCTCCTGATCGCCGGAGGCGGTGACGCGGTCACGGATTCCCGCGGGGCTATCGAACGGATGGGCGCGGGAGATTACATCCGGTACCTGGGCTTCGTGAGCGAGGAGGAGAAGCTGCGGCTGTTTCAGGAAGCCTGGGTCCAGGCCACCGCTTCCCTGGTGGAGGGTTGGGGCCTCACCGTGGTCGAAGCGAACGCGTGTGGCACGCCCGCGGTATCGTTTCGGGTGCCCGGCCTCAGGGAGTCGATAATCGATGGGGAGACGGGACGCCTGGCCGACGGCGAGGAGGAATTCGTCTCACACCTCGTGGACATCCTGACGGACGCGGGCCTCCGCCGCCGCCTTACGCGCGGTGCCGAGGAGTGGGCCCGCCGGTTCGACTGGGACAGGACGGCGGCCGAGACACTCGAGGTCATCCGGCTGGTGATGGAAGAGTCCGCCGCCCGGAGAGAAGGACCCGCCGGGGCCTGAGGAGCCCGGGGGCGACTCGTTCCCCGCCCACACCGACGTTGTAGGCACGGGCTCGTTGTACTTAAGATTGAGCAGAACCCGGTCGTTCCCCGGTGAAAGGTGGGTTTTTGAATCGCAGCAACCGCCGCGAGGTCGTGAGCGCAATCTGGCCGCCGGTCTACTACGCGGGTCTCGCGATCGCGGTGTGGGCGCCCGCACTCTTCAGCGGTGGTTTCGTGCTGCTCGGGGACATGGTCTTCACGCCCGCCATGAACCCCAACGTGTCCCTGCTCGGGCCGCCGCGGGGTCTCATGAGCGTAGCGCTTCTCCTGAACATCGCATGGGGGTTGAGCCGGTTGATCGGCGCGGTGGCGTTGCAGAAGCTGCTGCTGGTTTCCCTCGTCTTCCTGCCCGGTTACGTCATGTACAGGAACGCTCCCACCCCGAGTCGCCCGGCTGCGGTCTTCGCGGGCACGCTGTACGCGGTGAACCCGTTCATCTACACGAGGCTCGTCATGGGCCAGTGGGGGCTGATCCTGGGCTACGCGCTCCTGCCCGTCGCGCTGATGTCCGCCTTGAAGACCTTCAAGGAGCCCTCGGGCAGAGCCTGCGTGAAAACATCGCTGTGGCTGGCGCTGGTGGCGGTCCTCAACGTGAACATGGGGATAATAGCCTTACTGCTCGCGCTCCTCATCTGTTTGTTCTCGCATGGCAGGCTCGTTCGACCCGGGAGGATGCTGGGGGCCCTCGGTGTCGTGCTGGCGCTCTTCCTGCTGCTGTGCTCGTTCTTCATCGTCCCCGCGCTGCACTCCGGGGAACTGACCTCGAGGGTAGGCCGTGCCGACCTCGAGGCATTCGAGACGAGATCCAGTTCCGCCGTCGGGGAAGAGGTCTCAGTGCTCGGCCTGTACGGGTTCTGGAAGCTCCAACTCGACTCCATTCTACCCAGGAGGCACGTACCGCTCTGGTGGTTGTTCGCCGCCCTGCTGCTGGTGCTCTCGGTCCTCGGCGCGTCTCGCGCCATGGGCGAGCCTACGAGGGGCCCCCTGGTCAAGGCCCTCGTGGTTTGCGCCGTGCTGGGTTTTTTCCTCGCGCTGGGGTCCAGGGCTCCGTTGACGGGTCGCCTGTTCCTCTTTCTCTACGACCACTCATCGGTGATGAAGCTGTTCCGGGAACCGCAGAAGTTCGTCGCGATCCTGGTGCTCGCGTACTCGATGCTCGGTGCGATTGGAGTCGAGCGGCTGCTCGGCCGCCGCTCGAGGAAACCGGTGTCGCGCCCGAGCTGGAAGGCGGTGTTCGTCGCGGTGTTGTTACTGCTCACGCTTTTCTACAGCTTCCGCGTTTTCGGCGGCCTCTGGGGCGAGGCGCGCGCCGTAGAGTACCCGAGCTCCTGGACGGAGGCGAAGCAGGTGCTGGACCGTGAAGCGGGGGATGCCCGGGTCCTGTTCGTGCCGCCGTACTGGTACATGAGGTTCGATTTCACCGGCGGCGACCGGACCATAGCTTCGCCTTTCCCTACTTTCTTCGAGCAGAGGAACGTGGTCGCGGTCGCGATAGAGGTCTTCGGCAGGCAGTTGAACGCCGGACCACTGGACAGGTATCTCGAGGCCGCGTTCGCCTCGGCACGCGATGAAGGCAACCTCGGGGCGACACTCGCCTTGCTGGACGTCAAGTACGTGGTGTTCGCGCGCAATCCGGCGAGTTCGTTGTTCTCATATGTGCTGGAGCAGGAGGACATGGAGGTTATCAAGAGCTGGCCGGATTTGGTCCTGCTCGAGAACAAGGTGCCCGCGAGCCGGCTGATGCTGGCCGGGCGGGAAGGCGCTTACCGGGACCTCGCGAGCGCCGCGCGCGCCGCGGAATGGGACAACCTGGCCGGGTCCTACATCCGCAAGGGCGCGCAAACGGAGATAGCGGACGCGACGGGCAAGGCCCTCGACTACCGCGGCGGCTCCAGGGGCGCGTCCTTCGAGCTGCCGGCGGGAAGCGGCCCGGGCGACTCGGTCCTGTTAGCGGAGCCCTATGACGGTGACTGGCGGATGGAAGGGCGCGCCGCTCTGCCTCAGCTCGGCACGACCTGCGCGTTCCCGGTGGCGGCCGGCGCCGAGGGGCGCAACGCCATCAGGTACGTCAACCCCTTCATCACGGCAGGCTATGCTCTGAGTGGCCTCGGGCTGGCGCTCTGTGTATTGTTCTTCCTGGTGGCGCGTCCCGGGAACAAGGCGCCGAGCCCGCGGCGTTGAGGATGCGGCGCGGGTGAGGCTCGGTCCGGACCGGCGGGGCGTGCCCGACGCGAGGATGACGCGGGCGGAGCGACTGGATCGGCCCCCGGGGCCTGGAAGGTGACGGATGGCGATGGAAGAGCACGGGAACGAACAGGGTGGCCTGCGGGTGCTGGCGCTCATGTGGCACTCGCCGCACACGGCCGTAACGGCGGGTGGCTTCAAGAGGACGTACGAGGTGCTCAAGCGCGCGCCCGGGCATGTAACCCTGCACGCGATCGACAACGAGCCCTCGTTCCTGTCCGACTTGCGGGGCGGGCGGGTCGTGCTCGAGGAATACAGGATTCCCCCGGGACTCCGCGCACTGGAGAAGAGCTTTTACAGGGTGGAGCGGATGATCGAGCGGCTGATGTCGTTCGCCCTGCTCGTGCTCCATAGCGCGAGGCTCAGGAAGAAGGGCCGGCGCTTCGACGTGATACTGGTGCCATACTCCGAGATCGTGGCAATGCTTGCCGCCGGCGTAGTAGCGAGGTTCATCTTCGGCTGCGGGCTTGTCCTTGTCAACCACAACATCGAGCACTTCAGCGCTCCGCTCCGGAGGATCGTGGTAGGTCTACACAATCAAGCCGATCTGGTCATCGCGGTTTCGGAAGACTTGAAGCGGCGCCTGGCGAAGTATGGAATCAGGGCGCCGATCGAGGTCAACTCGAACGGGCTGGACACCTCCTTCATCGAGGAAGCGACACGCGGGGAGACCGGCGAGAAGTCGTACGACGGCGTGTTTGTCGGCAGGCACGTACCCTCGAAGGGCATCGACGACCTTGTGGACGCCTGGGGGGAGGTCGCCGCGAGGCTGCCCGCCCCGCGGCTGTTGATGCTCGGGAGTTGTGACGCCCCGACTCTCGCCAGGCTGCGGGAGAGAATGGAAACGCTGGGGATAGACGATTGCGTGACCGTCGGGGGCATAGTGGACGAGGGCGAGAAATTCACGCTTATCAGCAGGAGCAAGGTCATGCTGTTCCCGAGCTACATGGAAGGCTGGGGCCTGGTGCCGCAGGAGGGGCTTGCGTGCGGCGTTCCGGTGATCGTTTACGACCTGCCCGTCTACAAGGAGAACATCGACCCCTGCGGGGCGGTATTCACGGTCCGGGCAGGCGATCGTGCCGCCCTGGCGCTGGAGGCCGTCAAGCTGCTGACGGACGAAGCGTACGTGGAGTACGCCGGGGAAGCCCGCGAGTACGTGAAGAAGTTCGACTGGGCCGGCATAGCCGACAGGGAGTTCGACCTGCTGGCGGCCGCCGCCCGGAAGGTCGTGTCCGCGGCCCATGATTGAAGCCACGCGACAAGAGGACTCGCTTGCGCGAAGGGCCCGGCGCCGGTTCGGGGAGTACCTCGTGGAGCGCGAGTACAGGCCCGCCTGGCACGCCGCCGCCATCGCGTTGATCGTTGTACTGGCCGCCCTGCTGTTCCTCAAGAACTTCTACTCCAGTGGGACGCTGATGCACATCGACATGACTTTTCCCACGACGGTGGACCGCAACATGAGCGTGTACACCAACATGTGGTGGCAGTACGGCAGTTTCCAGAATATCTTCAACGTCCAGAGGCTGTTCTGGGTCTACCCGCTTCTCGCCTTCGCGAAGGTGACCCACATGCCGACGAGCACGTACCTCCTGCTGATGTTCCTTGGCACGTTCAGCCTGGCGGGTATTTCGATGTACGCGCTCGCTTATCACGTCACCGGCACGCTGAAGGCCGGTGGAGCGTGGAAGCGGGCGCCTTTCGCCGCCGCCGCCGTGGCGGCCGTTGTCTACATGTACAATCCCTGGTCGCTCAGCCACATGTGGACTTACTTCGGCTATCCAGGGTACGCGCTCATGCCGCTCGTCTTCCTGCTCCTCGTAAGGGCCGTAAAGAAGCCGGCCGCCGGCCGCGTGATCGGCCTCGCGCTCGTTATGGCGGTCGCGAGCACGGGTCCGATCTGCACCGTGTGGTTCTGGTTGCTGGTGGTGTCGTACCTGGCGTTCCACGTGTGCTTCAAAAGGTTCAGCCGTGACGGCTTCCTGGGGGCGGTGAAAGTCCTCGGGCCCCTGGCGGCGTTGTACGCGCTCCTGTGCGCCTACTGGCTCGTGCCTTACGCGGGGTCCCTGTTGTCCGGCAAGCCTTTCGTGCCGTCTTACGTGCCGACATTCACCAAGGGCGCGCTGGACGTGATCTCGGCGAACAACTCGGTGGCCAACAGCCTGCGTCTCATATCCGGCTGGGGGATGCCGGTCAACGCCGATCCCGCCAACTGGTTCTGGACGATAGCGAGCTTCGCCGTCCCCGTGGCGGCGCTACTCGGGCTTCTGGCGATGTGGAAGGCGAAGAAGAAGAGCGGGATCGTGGACTACTGGTCGCTGGTCTTCATCGCGTCGGTGCTGCTCGCGACAGGCACGGTGTTCATTTTCAGGCGCCCCTACCAGTACCTGGTTTTCGACGCCCCCGGCTCCGGCTCGTTCTCCTGGGTGATGAGGGTCCCCGACAGGTGGCTCGTCTTCGTGCCGGTATTTTTCGCGCTCATGCTGGCCGTCCTCATCGTCCTCCTGCTCAACAGCCGACTCAGGGCCGGGGCCGCACTCGCGGTGCTCGTCTCCATCGCCGTGGTGGTTCCGCTGGTGCCGATCGCCGTCGATTACGCGGCGAACGTATACGACCCCACCGCCGTCCCCCCGGCATACGACGAGATCGACAGTCACGTCACGGGCGCGTCGGGGGAAGCGCGCGAGGTGTGGTTACCGTTCTTCCGGGACGGCTACAGGTACAACTGGGCGGGCGGCAAGAGGATAGGCGGTTTCAGCATCTTCTCCTACAATCCCAACCTGAATAATTTCCAGAACCCTTACGATACCGGGTCCTACATATACTGGCTGCAGGACACGCTCTCCCAGGCGCCGTTCGGCGACGTGCAGATCGCGGACAAGGCCGCCGTCTTCGAGAAAGGGGTCATATCCAAGCTGCTGGTCCCATTCTCGCCCGAGTACCTCGTCTTCGATTCATCGGTTCCCACCTCCAGGTTCGGGGACGTCTTCGAGCGGGACCCGAGCCTCGAGCACGTGCTGACCAGGGACCAGTTGCGCCTCTACAGGGTCGGCGGCGAGCAGGAGGTGATCCGGGCCGCGGGGGCGACTGTCAGGGGGGATACGTTTTTCGACTTCCTCTCGCTCGCGCAGGCACTGCCCTCCGGGACGGTGGAATCGACCGCTTTCACGCTGGAGCCCGGGGCTCACGGCGGAAGGAGCGGGGAAGTGGACCTGGACGGCTTCAAGCGTCCCCTCGGATCGAACACCGGGTTCGAATACGTGGGGGACGGCGGCATGCCCCGGGACTGGAGCCCGTCGGGGGAAGACACGAGGCTTCGCCTGGTTCGGGACGAGCAGGGCAAGTACTCCTGGAAACTGGAGAAGACCCGGGGTGACGCGCGGGTCGGCATTTCCACCGATTCGGGAACGCGGGCGGGCGGGAAGCGCAGCCTGCGGGTTGAAAACGGAAACCCCGAGGAGGGCGGGGCGGCCTCCCTGAGCGGCGTCGAAATCCCCGTCCAGGCCGGCAGGATCTACTCGGTCGAGTCCCACGT
>CAZAIS010000124.1:0-7123 GCA_964485255.1 uncultured Acidimicrobiales bacterium
GTGAAGAATTCCCGCATGATCGTGTCGTACCAACCCTTGTCCAGGTACCTGAACATGCAGTGGTTCCCAGCCGGGAGCATCATGACCCGCACGTTGGGGTTCCCGGCCGCCGCCTCCAGTATCTCGTCCATCTCAGAAGGCAGGCATATCATATCGTCCTCGGCGTGAATCACCAGCAGCGGCACCTTCACGTCTGACATGTAGTTCTTCGGGCTTGCTTTCTCGTAATACTCTTCGGGTGTTACGCCGTAATGAGGCGCCGCGATCTTCTCGACGTAGGACGCGAAGTCCGCGCTCTGGAAACCTCCGTCGAGGTACGACCGCAACTCGGGATCGTCTATGTAGTCCTTCATGTCCTCGCGCCTTATCCTGTGCATGATCCTGAACCCCAGGTAGACAGGGAGAAACGGGTCCTTCAGCGATGGCCTGGTGCTTATGTACTCGATCATTCTCCGGGCGTCCGCGTAGCCGTTCCACGCGATCGCACCGCCGGTCAGATACGGGTATTCCTCGGCCCTCGCCGCGGCGACCATTGTCGATCCCGCCCCCATGGAGAAGCCCGTGATCCCGACGCTCGTCACCTCGGGCCGCTGTGACAGGTACCTCGCCGCCGCGAGCAGGTCCTCGGATTCCTTCCACCCCGCGGTCGTCGGGCCGTGTGCCAGGCTCTGGCTGCGGCCGAAGTTTCGCAGGTCAATCCCCAGCACGTTGAAACCCCACTCCGCGTATGCGTTGAGCGCCGTCTCGATGATGTAGTGGTCATTCTTCGATCCCATGAAACCGTGCGACATGACGATCGCCGGCCGGGGCCTGTCCCCATGAATCCCCACGGCCGCGGATATCGGCGTTCCGTCGAAGCTCTCTATGACCACGTGCTCGAACTGCTCGGGGTACGGATACATGATACCCGACGTCGAGCGCGCGGCGTTGAGAAAGAGGAGAAATGAGTTCATCGCCGCGCCCCGCGCGTAACCGAGCGCGTTTGCCGACGCGCCCTTGAACGGCACCTTCCGCAACGATTCGACCAGGGCACCCATTTCTTCACCGCCGTCGAGCGTCGAGATCGGGCCCCCTGGAACACCCCTCTGGAGCATGGCGTGAAACCTGAGACGCATCCAGAAATGCGTCGCCAGCACTCCGCCCACGAGCAGGCCGGCGACAACGGTCCCCATCGCCGCGAGCCTCTTCGCCGTCTTCAGCATGAACCTCATCTCAACACTTCCTCTCCGTTCACAACTCGCCCTCTTCCCGGACCGGCTCACCGCGGTCTCCGGGGCGACGTCTCGGGCGACCGTTCCACTGCCGGCCTGCCGCCGCGCTCCGCCGGGTTCGCCTGCCGCCGGCGCCCCCGGAGGACAGGCGTCCCCGCCGTTCCGCTCCGTCGCCCGCCCCGCGCTACCGGTTGACGTCCAGCGCCTCCTGCATGACCTTCCTGGCGATCGGCGCGGCCGTCTTGCCGCCCTCCCCACCGTTTTCGACCACAACCGCTACAGCCACCTTCGGGTCGTGCGCCGGCGCGAAGCAGATGAACCACGCGTGGGGGTCCCCTCCTTCCACCTCCGCGGTGCCCGTCTTCCCGGCTACGGCCACATCGTCGATCTGAGCGGCGGTACCCGTGCCGTCCGAGACGACCTTCACCATGATATCCGTCAGCGTTTTCGCCGTCTGCATGTCCACCACCCGCCTGATCTGCCCGGGCTGGAACCGGTCGATTATCTTGTTGTTGTAGTCCTTGACCTCGTCTACCACGAAGGGCCTCATCAGGACGCCCTCGTTGGCGACCGTCGATGCTACCATCGCCATCTCGAGGGGCGTGGCCAGGTCGCCGCCCTGCCCGAAGCTCGCCGACGCCAGCGCCACCTGGTCCATGCTTCCGGCGTCCTGGACGCGGCTCACGGCCGTGGGGATATCGAACGGCGTGACCTGATTGAAGCCGAACATCTCGGCGTATTCGACCAGGGCCGACGCCCCCAGCCGCAGTCCCACCTGCGCGAAGGTTATGTTGCAGGACACGACGAGCGCCCGCGCGAAAGTGAGGTCGCCGTGCGTCTTCCTGTTGAAGTCATAAATAGTGTAACCGGTTACGAGAAGTCTCCCGGCGCAGTCGAACGGCGAGTCCGCCGTTACGATACCCTGGTCGAGCGCCGCCGCCGCCGTGACGACCTTGAAAGAGGAGCCGGGCGGGTACAGGCCGCTGGTGGCCCTGTCGAACAACGGGCGGTTTGGATCTGCGTTGTAGGCGTCCCACCGCGCCTGCGCTTCCTCGCCGCCCGCGGGCACCGCCGCGTTAGGATCGTAGGTGGGGCTGGTGACCATCGCCAGCACCTTCCCGGTCTTCGGGTCCATCGCCACGACGGCGCCTTTCCGGGCCCCCAGGGCCTCCGTGGCGCGTCGCTGCACGCGGGAGTCGATGGTCATTACGATGGAGTTGCCCTTCTTGCTGTCTCCCATCAGCCGGTTGCCCAGGCTTCTGAGCGTGAGCCTGCTTCCACTCCCGAGGAGTTCATCGTTGAACGTCCTCTCCAGCGCGGTCCTGCCGTATTTCCAGGAGTCGTACCCGGTGACGTCCGCGAACAGCGAACCCATCGGATACCGCCTCTGGTACTTGTACTCCGTGCCGGTGTCCACGCTGCTCGCGGCCACCTGGTTGTCGGCGGTCAATATGTCCCCACGCTTTATCGCGTACTGCTCCACCAGCCGCCGCTTGTTGGCCCCGTTGCCCTGTATTCCCTCGGCTCCGAATATCTGCACCCAGGAGAGGTTGGCCACGATGGCCAGCATGAGGATGATGAATACGGTCAAAAGGGTCTTTATCTGCCTGTTCAAAGCCTCACCCCCTGCCTGATGCTGGCGACATTGGTCGTGGCCCCGCGGTGCGAGAGCACGATTAACAGGGCCAGCAATATGAAGTTGGCGAGCAACGAGCTTCCCCCGTAGCTCACGAAAGGCAACGTGATCCCGGTGAGTGGTATGAGTCTCGTCACCCCTCCCATTATCAGGAACGACTGCAGGGCTATGATGCTGACGAGCCCGACCGCCAGCAGCTTGCCGAAATCGTCGCGGTGGAGCAGGGCGACCTTTATCCCCCGGTAGACCATCAAGACATACATCAGCACTACGGACGCGGCTCCCAGGAGGCCGAGTTCCTCGCCTATCGCGCTGAAGATGAAGTCGGTGGTGCTCGCGGGAATGAAGGTCGGATACCCCAGCCCTAGGCCGGTCCCCGAAGCGCCGCCCGCCGAAAGAGCGAACAACGACTGCGATATCTGGTATGACTGGCCCTGGATGGTCTTGGGATCGAAGGGGTGTATCCAGGTGAGCACCCGCACCTGGACGTGGCCGAACGCCAGGTAACACACGTATGCGCCCAGCAGGAAAAGCGCGAACCCGACAAAGACGTAGGACCTCCTGGCCGTTGCCACGTAGGCCATGCATATGAATATCCCGAAGAACAGCAGCGAGGAGCCGAGGTCCTTCTGAAAGATCATCATCAGCACGCACACTCCCCACATGAGCAGGAGCGGAACGAAGTACTTGAGTTCCGGGACCGGGACACCCAGCACCCTGTGCGTCGATACCGTCAGGACCTCGTGCTTCTCGGCAAAGAATGCCGCCAGGAAGATGACGAGCAGTATCTTGGCTATCTCCGACGGCTGGAAATGCAGCGGCCCTATCTCCAGCCAGAGGCGGGCGCCGTTGACCTCCTTGCCCAGGAACATGGTTGACGCCAGGAGCAGCAGGGCCGCAACGCCCAGGGTGTACTTGTACTGAGCGAGGACTTCGTAACTGCGCAGAAAGACAACCACCAGCACGAACGCGGCGGCGGCGACCGCGATCCAGATCAGTTGCTCCAGCGCCAGCTTGGGATCGAGCCTGTCTATCATGACGTACCCGATGAATGTCAGCCCGGCCGCGAGCGGCAGAAGCAGCCCGTCCGCGCGTGGCACCAGGACGCGCAGCAGGATGTGCAGGACGAAGAACACGGCCGCGGCCGCGGCCGGGTAGACGAGAGACGACGGTTTCAGCCCGCCGTGACGGGCAAGCTGCACGCTCATGAAGCCCGTGAACATTACGATCGTGAGCAGTATGAGAAGCATCAACTCGCGGTTACGGTCTCGCGTGGCTAAACCTCCCTTGCCCTCGAACCCGCCATTACCACCTTGAGCTTGACCGGGCTGCCCTTGCCGACCCTCGTGCCGGGCACGGGGTCCTGGTCGATCACCAGGTCGGGGGCCATGCCCGTCCTGCTGACCAGCTCGGGCTCGGCGCGAAGATCGAGCTTCTCGAGCGCCTCTTTGGCAGAGGGGTACTTCTTACCCTGGACGTCCGGGACGATGCTCGAGTTCTTCTCCGCTTCGCGCTCCAGGCTGGCAAGCGTCTTTGAAGCCTCCCGCTTCGACTCAGGCTCCAGCTTGCCCTGGACCCGGCGCCGCAGGACTTCGGGCAGGAAGGTGACCTCGATATCGGTCTGCTCCTCGACGGACGCCAGGTCCCAGAAAGGGAATCCCCGGTACAGGGTCACCCTGCCTTCCTTTACCCCGATCCAGTATGTCCTGTTGTAGAAGTAGAACGCCACGCTGAAGCCCGAGGCCAGCAAGGCCAGCACCACAACCCCCGCGATGAGCCAGTTCCGAAGCCTGCGGCGCCGCACCTTCCTGTCCTTCTCGCCGGCGGCGGCCGGGGGCGTCGACCCGGGCCCGGGAAGCCCGTTCGCGTCCACGTCCAGCGGTCTCGCCCCTCGCACCGGTATTACTGTCTCTGACTCGAGGATCCTCACGACCACGACCGAAATGTTGTCCGTCCCGCCCGCCTCCAGGGCCATGTCCACCAGCAGCCGGGCCCATCGCTCAGGGTCAGAAGGCTCCGAGAGCGTGGAGGCGATGCTCAGGTCGGGCACAAGGCCGGTCAGACCGTCGCTGGCAATCATGAAGACGTCGCCGGGCTGGATCTTGACCGCCGACACGTCCACCTCGACCTGTGGTTCGAGTCCGAGCGCCCTGAGGATGATGTTGCGCTGCGGGTGGTGCATGGCTTCATCCTCGGTGATCTCCCCCTCCTCGACCAGCTTGGCCACCAGGGAGTGGTCACGGGTGACGCGGCGGAGCGCGCCCGCCCTGAACAGATAGGCCCGCGAGTCCCCGACGTGGGCTATGTAGGCGGTATCGCCCTCGCGGTACAGCATCGTCAAGGTCGTCCCCATCTGCCTGTACCTGGAGCTGGAGGAGGCTTTCTGGAACACGGCCGCGTTGGCGGCGGCCGCCGCCTTCTCGACGAGCTTCTCGCCGGAAATGAGCCCGATGTTGTCCTCGACATACTGCCCGATGACACCCAGGGCCATCGAGCTTGCGACTTCACCCGCCAGGTGTCCGCCCATTCCGTCGGCCACGGCGAAGAGGTTCCCCGTCTCCAGGACGGCGTCCTCGTTGACCTGACGGACCTTCCCTGTCTCGGTTATGGATGAGGAAGTGATGCTGTAGATGCTGACCTCCCGGTAAGCCCGCCTCCCGGCTCGAAGCTCGTCCGAGTCATGGGCGGGCCCATCCTCGAGCTCTAACGCCTGAACTCGAACACGGTCTTACCTATCTTGATCCTGTCCCCGACTCGCAGCTCGAGCGGGTAGGAGATCTTGCGCCCGTTGACGTAAGTGCCGTTTGTCGAGCCGAGGTCTTCGACATAGAAAGACTCCGCCTCGGAGTATATGCGGGCGTGCTGCTGCGAGGCGTACGTGTCGTCGATCAGTATGCTGCAGCCGGCGGCCCTCCCGACACTGACGTCATCCGTGAGCGCGTACCGTGAGCCGACGTTGCGGTCGGCTGTTATCACGATGAGCTGGGGTTGCGCCTTCTTTTTCTTTCGCCTTGCCGATCGAGGACGGCCTTCCGGCTGCCTCATGTCCCTGTATATCGCGCGTATAACCAGTATCAGAAACACGTATAGGAGCCCGATGAACACATACCGGAGGGCTATGAAAACGATATTCGGGATCAATCCTGGACCCTCCGGAAAATGAACCTCGTGCTGCCGAGACGTATAACGTCGTTCTCCCGCAGCAAGGCGTTTTGAACGCGCTCCTCGTTCACCCAGGTCCCGTTGGTGGAATCCAGGTCCGTCAGGAGGTAGGAACCGTCACGCGGCTCCAGGCGCGCGTGGACCCTGCTGACGTTAGGATCCGGAAGGACGATGTCGTTGTCGGAAACCCTGCCTATCTGCACCGCTCCCGGGCCGAGGTCGAACGTCGGCGAGACATCTCCCGAGTCCAGGAGCTCGAGCACGGCCCGCCCGGCGCGCTCCTTGCGCTCAACCATGCCCTCGTGCGTCTCCACGGCGTCGGTCGCCCTTGGGAGCTCTCCCTCGATGCGCGACTTGATCCAGAACTCCCCCTCCCTGAGACGCTCGACCTCGACGAGCCTGACACGGGGGCGGTCGATTACGGCGTAGGAATGCTCCTTCATGTAGGAAATCAGCAGGTTCTCCAGTTCTGTGGCCAGCACCGCCTGGTAAGACTCGAACCTCGAATGGTCCTTTGGTGACAGGCCCACCTCGTACCGGTTCGGGACGTACACGCGCGAAACGCCTACCGTCTTGTGGCCCTCGCACTCTCGCACGAGTTTCTTGCCGAGCTCCACGGGTTGCACACCCGACTTGAAAGCGCGCAGTATCACGCCCTCGAAAAGGCCCTCGAGTTTCCTCTCGAAATCCTTGAAGATGTTCATGGCGTAATTATATAAGAACGCCGCCGGCACTTGTGTGCACGTCGCCTGCGGAACCCGGCGGGGCATTTCCGGCGGCGCGGGCGGCCCTCAGCCTCCCCGTATACGAGGGAGAACGCCCTGGCTTTCGTCCCCCCCTCACGTTTATCGGGTCGGTCAGCCTCACCAGCCCTGAAGGGTAGTGCACTGCGGCTAGAGAAAGCAAAGATGGGTCAGTCAACCGCGAGGTAGCATCGCTTGTACGTCTTTGCAGCAATAGCCATCGGGTTCGTGAGCGCCGTCCTTTCGGGGATGTTCGGTATCGGCGGCGCGTCTGTTTCGACGCCCTCACTCCGGCTGATCCTCGACGCCTCACCCGCAATCGCGCTCGGGACGACACTCCCGGTGACCATACCGACCTCCGCCGCGGGCGC
>CAZAIS010000125.1:0-7108 GCA_964485255.1 uncultured Acidimicrobiales bacterium
GGTAGACCGCGAAACAGATGCCGAAAACCCCGAGGGCCCACTTCCAGCGCCCCCCGGTCCCGTGGGCGATCCCGTTGCCCGCGACCGGTACCGATACCGCCGAGCTCATGTCGTCCCGAACCATCTGGTGAATATTTTCATGTACGTGCCGTCCGCCATGATCCCGGCAAGCTTGCGCTTGACGTCTTTCGCCAGGGCGGTGTCTCCGTCGGTGACACCTATCCCGTACCGTTCGTTGGTCTTGATTGACGCGACGATTTCGGTGCCTTCGTGAACGCTCGTTTCAAACCGCGCGATGCACTCGTCACGAATGAGCGCGTCCGCCTTGCCCGCGGCAAGGGCCCGGTAGCAATCATCGTTGTCGCGAAACTCCAGCACCTCGGCGATCCCCTCGATATTCCGAGCAGCCTCGAGCGACGTCGATTCCTGCAGTACCGCCACTCTCGAGCCGCGGAGATCCGCTGCGCTTCTTACGGGAGACCCGACGTTGACGACGACAGCCTGGTCTGTTGCCAGGTAGGGCCCCACGAAGTCGATCTCCGCCTCGCGCGTCGGGGTCATTGTCATCCCGGACATAATGATGTCGAAGCTTTCGGCGAGAAGCCCGGGTATCAACCAGTCCCACGCCGAGGGGACCAGCTCGAGCTCGAGCCCAAGCCTGGTAGCGATCTCCCTCGCGAGATCTACGTCGAAGCCTTCGATTCTGCCGCCCCGCTTCATCGAAAAGCGCTCGTCCCCCGGGGATATTCCGACGCGCAGTTTCCCCTTCTCCAGCGTGTATAACTCACCGATGCAACCAGCCAGAAGCGCGATCGAGACCAGTGCCGATACGAACGAAATCAGTAGCCGGTGTCTGCGCTTCATCGCGTTCCTGCAATTCGGTGATGCTCGATGCCGTTAATTCAATCAGCCGGCCCGTTCGGGCAGCTCTTTGTCCAACGCCTCCCTGACGATATCACGCAGAAGGTCGTAGAATTCGTGAAGGGCATAAGAGTTGAAGGTGTTTAGAAGAACGACCACCGATCCACCGCCGTCCGGGAAAGCGAAAGACGCCGTCAGGTAGCCGGCGATGCCCCCTGTGTGGCCGAGCATTCCGTTCAGTGATTTTATTCCAAGCCCGTAGTCCGCGACCCCGGGCGACGTTCCGGCGACCTTCACCGTCTTGAGGCGCTCGGCCTGCATTTCCTCATTGAGTAGCGTGCCGTCGGCGAGCGCGCGGCCGAAGGCATGCATGTCGTCGAGGTTGGAGATCATCTCCCCGCAAGCCCAGGCCCAGGAAGGATTGAAATCGGTTACGTCCTCGTAGCTCCCGTTGGCTCCCAGGTTGTAGCCCCTGGCTCGAGGCCCCGGTATCGCGGGGCTGTCAGGGAAGTACGTGTGGTGCAGCCCGAGCTGGTCGATAATGCGGCCGTGTACTTCATCGCGCAACTCGTTGCCGGTGATCGCTTCGATTATCATGCCCAGGATGATGTAGTTGGTATTGCAGTACTGGCCCCGCTCCCCGGGCGCGAACAGCGGGGGTTGCGCCGCGGCTATCGCCACCAACTCCTCAGGCTCATAGTCGCGCTTGATGTCCAGATCGGGTGAGTCAACGTAGTTGTAAAGCCCCGAGGTCATGTTCAAGAGATCCCTGATGGTAATGGCCCCGGCGTTGGGCACCCGGATGTCGTACTCGTCCAGCGTGTCCTCCAGGTCCAGTTTCTTCTCCTGCGCCAGTTGAAGGACCACCGTGGCGACGAAAGTCTTGGTGTTGCTGCCGATCCTGAAGTTCATATCCTCGCTCATCGCGCGCTCGCTCGCGATATCGGCTTTGCCGGCCGCATAAGCCCACGCCTCGCGGCCGGGGACCCGGACGCCCACCACCGCGCCGGGGGACTTGCCGTCCGCCATCGCCGCTTTGACAAGACCTTTGATGCGTTCCTGCAACCCGCTCTCGAGAGGGCTCGAGCAACCTGCCCCCATGATTGCCAGCGCCATCGCGAGGACGAGACACATTCCGAAAGAGACGACCCGAACGGCTAAGGCCTTTCCACCGCCCAAGAATGACACCCCCGGCAACTCTCTGACACCTGCGCAAACCGAGGTGTTGTCGAATGCCGGCAAACCACGCGCGGCAATCCTTCGAGTAGATGATAACGTATTGCGCTCAATGGTATAAAACGTCGCGCCACCGTAACATGGCGGTAATATGCCATGCCCATGCGAGTTCCGGGCGACCGTGTCGTATTGCCGCCTGTCCGGCCTCCGTGATAGATTTCCATTGCTAATGGGTGGGCAGTCGGGCACGCCCGGCAGGCGGACGGATATTCCATTCAATTGTGGGGGGGGTTATGGGTTTAACAGGCAGTTCCAGGGTCAAGATGACGGCGGCGGTCGCGGCCTCGCTGGTCGCGATAGCTCTCATCCTCGGGTCCTGCGGCGGAGGGGGATCGGGTCCGGGGGGATTCAAGACGGCGTCCGTCGAGGACTACAGCGGGCTTTCCTGGACGGAAGCCTTCGAGAAGATGCATGAGAAGATCTCCAGGGAGTACGCGTTCACCGAGTGGCGCGGCATAGACTGGAAGGCGATCCACGACGAATTCGAGCCCCTCGTCGCCGCCGCGGAGAAGAAGAACTCCGTCGAGGACTACTACGTGGCGCTCCGCCAGTACATTTGCGCGCCCAGGGACGGGCACATGAAAATCGAAGGCAAGGACCTGGGCTTGAACGACAAGCTGTACGGCGGGGGATACGGGCTGACTCTCGAGCAACTGGATGACGGCGGAGTCATCGCCAACTGGGTGAAGGAAGGCGGTCCCGCCGCCAGTGCCGGAATGAAGGCCGGAGCACGGATCGACCGGTGGGGCGGCAAACCGGTAGATACCGCGCTGCGCGAGACGGAGACTTTCATGTCCCTGTACCCGCCGACAACCGACGAGATGCTGGGAGTAGTGCAGCGTTACTTCCTGGCGCGCGGACCTGCAGGCGGGCGGCAGGAAGTGGCCTTCACGAACCCCGGAGGCGCGGCGCCCGCCACCGCGACGCTCGGCGCTACGCGGGATGATTACGAGAGCCTCCGGCACACCTACTCGCTGGTAGGCTTTCAGCCCGAGGAGAACAAGGACGGTGTGACCAGAATGGTAGTCTCGAAGACCCTGCCGGGTGGATTCGGCTACGTCAAGATCGAGGGCGAATACGACCTGCCTTCGAACCTCAAGGGCGACCACACTCCTACCATGGACCTCTACCGTGACGCGATCAAGGGTTTCATCGACAGCAAGGCGCCCGGCCTGGTGTTGGACGTCAGGTCTAACGACGGCGGGTCCGATGAGATGGTGGCGGACATGATGTCGAGCCTCTTCGCCGAGGATTCCTTCTACGAGTACCAGAACTGGTTCAACGCCTCGACCGGCCGCATGGAGATAATACTTGTCAACGAAAAAAGCGGGACCTTCGAGAAACCGGGGCAGGGAATCAAGATAGAGCCCGGGTCCACCAGGTTCCAAGGACCGGTCGTAGCCCTGGTCAACCCGGCATGCATAAGCTCAGGAGAAGGAATCGCCATGTGCGTGGACAGGTTGCCCGCTGGCGAGGTCGTAGGCTTTCGGGGGACCAACGGGTCCTTCGGGATGGTATACGGCGCGCTCGTGAAGATGCCCGAGGGCTACTCCATCACCTATCCCATAGGCCAGTCCCTCGATTCGCGGAAGAAAGTGCAGGTCGAGAGCCGCCAGGGCCAGGGCGGGGTGACACCCGGAAAACGGGTACCACTTGACGCCGATAACGCCGTCAGGGCAGGTGGGGGAGAAGACGTGGAGCTCGAGTACGCTCAAAGGATTCTCCAGGAGACGGCCGCGCGTTAGGTCCGGGCGGACGCGAACTCGCCGGCGGGCATGCCGGGTTCCGCGCTCGGCGCGTGTCGCACGGACTGTTGTATCGCGCGGTAAAATTCGTTGACATCGCCTGGCATGACTATGCCTGTTTCGGCTCGTCACAAGAACCTGTTAGCAGGTCGCA
Organism: uncultured Acidimicrobiales bacterium; assembly: GCA_964485255.1. Lineage (GTDB taxonomy): Bacteria > Actinomycetota > Geothermincolia > Fen-727 > Anoxymicrobiaceae > CAZEJS01. The sequence goes on from CAZAIS010000125.1 coordinate 3,997, forward strand.
AGCATGGCTCCCGGGGGAGGTGGACGGCTGGATTAGACATGAGACCCGGTAAAGGCGCGCACTTCTATACGGGCACCAGGCGGCCATCGCTTTTAGACGACTGGACGGGGCATGGCCCCGCAGCTTTGTATCACTCTAGCTAATAATTGATATCAGTAGTGGTCACTAACCACGGATATCACGCGGATCGTGGCCTTGAGGCTCCATGGGGCGTTAACTCCTGAATGCGGTTGGCCTGGGCAGCCCTCTATTACCAGACTCATCGGGCCGTATCACGTCCCCTGGACGCCGGGCGGTGCGCTCGGGATCTATAATCTAAGGGATGGACTTCGCAACACAGGAAAGGGACGGCGAATGATCGCGATAGATTATGACAGGTGCACGCTGTGCCGTGCCTGCTTCGAGGTGTGCCCCAACTTCGTTCTGCTGCCGGTGGAGGAGGGCGGGGGCCGGCGCCCTTCGGTCGCCCACCCTGACCTATGCAATGAATGTGGACACTGCATGGCGGTATGCAGGCCGCGGGCTATTCACAACGACAGGTTTTCATACGACGATTTTCAGGAACTCGGCCCCAGCGACGTCACCACCGCCTCCTTGAAGGACCTCCTGATGTCGCGGCGCTCCGTGCGAAGGTACACGGACAGGGACGTCCCCGAGGAGTCGATGGAAGAGCTGCTCGATGTGGCGATTCACGCCGGGACAGGCGGCAACGGCCAGACTGTTGGGTTCGTGATCGTTAGGGACAAGACGTTGCTTGGCGAGCTCGAGAAGTTGACGCTGGATACGGGGTGGACCGCCCTGAGGCACCTGGACAACGAAACAGTGATGAAGGCGCTCAGGGCGGTGGCAGGGGCGGGAAGGGCCGCTCAGCTCAAGCGATACCATGACGTTTTCAAGCACAGGATGGACCGCGGCGAGCTCCAGGGGGCGATATTCCGCGACGCCCCCGTCGTCCTGATGGCGCATGAAGACAGGCGCACGCCTACCGGCCGCGAGAACTGCGCGATCGCGCTGCGCAACGTGGAAGCGCTGGCGTTGACCATGGGCCTCGGGTCCTGCTGGGTAGGCCTTTTTACCTTTGTCGCAGTCAAGAGGCACCGGAAGATCAATCCCATGCTGGGCCTGGCTCCATCCAGGAGGGTATACGGAGCGCTCATGCTCGGCTACCCGAAATACACGCGGCGAATGATTGTCCCGAGGAGGGATAGGGCGATCACGCGGCTGTGAGCCCGGGGTGCCCGCTCGGGCCTCCCGCGATCGGGGCGGACCCGCTATGAGGCACTCGTGCTTCATTCCCCCTCCAGCGAGTTCACGATGCCCGAGTACTTCTCATGGATCATGCCGGCGTCGAACGCCTCGAACTCGCGAAGCATGGAAGCCTGCTCCTTCGGGCTGAAGTACTCCTGTGTCGGAAAGAAGAAGTGCCTGTCTTCCTTTTCGATGTGAGCGGGGTAGAAGTCCAGGAGCGCCCCCAGGTGGACGGCGATCTCCTCGGAAGCCTCAGCTTCCCCCCGAGCGTACCTGCCGGTCGCGTCAAGGAGCGAGCCGACCATCCTCCTGGCATGGACATGCTCCTCGATGAGCTCTTCCATTACGCGCCGGTGCTCTTCGGCGAGTTCCTTCTGCGCCAGGTCCCTGAAGTAGATCTCTTCCTCTTTGCCGTGGTGGGTTCTGTCGGCGTAGGTCCGGAAGAAGTCGATGGCGGTCTCGATTATGAAGGGGTTCAAGGGTCGCCGGTCCCTCGCGGCGGACGACTGCCGCTCAAGCAGCACCAGCATGCGTTCGATGAGCCTGTGCTCTCTCATCATCGGTCCTATAGGCTTCATAAGCTCCAACCTCCGGATGTGCGGTGACGAAAGGCGGATATCCAGCCCTGCGAGAACGGCAATATTCTACCACCCGGGAGAGCCGGCGTTCTCGGGGTTTAGAGATTCCCGTTGAAGCGTCGGCGAATCGAATGCCGGTCGCGGCGTATCCGGTCTTCATCAGGGGTTGAGCGGCCACCTTTCGGGAAATGCCTTATCTTTTGGGTTCCGTTGTCCGAATCTGTCGGTAGAAGGAAAAAGGATCGAGTTTCCGTAAGGCAAGGTCGAGAATGGATCAAACACATGACTGCTATAGGTGGGCGGTTTCGATTCCGGCCCTGGGGCTGCTTCTCCTGGTTCTTGCCGCGCCGGTGATTTGCGCTTTGAGGGTAGAGCCCGCCGCCGCGGGACCTGCGCCGGGGATGACAATTAATCACAACTGCGCCGACATCGGCGCGATACCCGAGGAGGCTGTCGTCCGGGCCAAGGAGGAACTGCACATAGCGTACGGGCACACCTCCCACGGAAGCCAGATTCCCTCCGGGATGAACTCACTGGTGGATTTCATGAACGGGCTCGGGCACACCTGGAACCTCTATGAATGGAATGAAGGCGGCACGGGCGGGGCCCTCGACCTCGACGACTACGCGATGCCCGGCGACCTCGGCAACCCAGACCGCGTGACCTGGGAGCAGGAGACGCGCGACTACCTGGGGGCGCCCGACGCCCAAGGGCGCGGTACGCTCAACCCCGACGTAAACGTAGTCATGTGGTCGTGGTGCGGGCAGGTCAATGGCAGCGAAGAGGATATAGACACCTACCTGGGCCTGATGAGCGGCCTCGAGGCCGATTACACCGCCGTGAATTTCGTCTACATGACGGGACATCTCAACGGGACCGGAGAGGAAGGCAATGTCAACCTGCGCAACCGGCAGATCAGGGACTACTGCTCCGCCGGGGGCAAGGTGCTCTACGACTTCGCCGACATCGAGAGCTACGATCCCGACGGCGCGGTTGATTACATGCGTCTAATGGCCGACGACAACTGCGATTACGACTCTGACGGGAACGGGTCCCGGGACAGGAACTGGGCGGTCGATTGGCAGAACCGGCACGTCGAAAACGTGGACTGGTACGACTGCAGTGCCGCGCACAGCCAGCCTTTGAACGGCAACCTCAAGGCATACGCGGCGTGGTGGATGTTTGCCCGGCTGGCGGGCTGGAACCGGCCGCGGACGCACTCGATAACCGTGAGCCGGACGGACCACGGCACCATCACCCCGGCTGGTACCCGGGGCGTGGTAACG
>CAZAIS010000126.1:0-7093 GCA_964485255.1 uncultured Acidimicrobiales bacterium
TGGATGGTCTCGTGCTCGAAAAGGGGTTTGCCACCTTGTACGCGCTCTTTCGTATAGCTAAGCGCTTCCTCGAACGCCGCCCGCGCGAGGCCCGTGAAGATCACGGCCATGGCGTTGTTGAGGAGCGCGAACATCGTGCCGGCAACAGCCATCCATATCCCCGGGAGCACGATGATGTAATCCCTGGGGATATTCACGTTCTCGAAAACGAGTTCCCCCTGGGGACAGTCGCGCATGCCCATCTTGTCTATCGGCGGGCCCTTGATTACTCCCTCCAGGTCGAGCGGGATAAAAGCGAAAGTCTGGTCGCCGACGCTCTCGTGAGGCTCGATGTTCAAGCCCGTGAAACAGTGGGTGGCGACCGGCGCCGAGGTGGCCCACGACGACTTGGACCCGTTGATGATCCAACTGTCTCCATCCCTGTCCAACCGCGCGGCCCCCCTGAGGCCGAACTCCTTGAGGCGATCGGTGGAGAAGTGAGGGCTTCCGATTATGTCTGAGCCATGCTCGGGTTCCGTGAAAGGTATGCAGCCGTGGTACTTGCCGACTTCGTCGTCCATCCATGGTTTGACAATCAGGTCGATCCATTCCTCCAGGGACCCGCCGGTCGCGTCGTTGAACACCGCGGCGAGGATGGGCAGCACCTCGTCAACGCCGATTCCGGCGGTGAGCCCCAGGCTTCCCCAGCCCAGCTCCTCGAGGCAGACGTGGACCTGCTTGGCGCTGAACCCGAGCCCCCCGTACTCTGGTGGGGTGTACATCTTGTGAATCCCCATCTGCTTCATCTTTCTGAAAATGTCGAAGTAGGGCGATCCCGGCTTCGCCACGTCTTTCGGGTCCATCCTGTCGAGTTCGATGGAAGCCGGCCGCATCTCGTTCGCCGCGAAATCGTGCACCTGTTCCCTTAAAAGCGAGATGCTCTCGTCGTCCTGGACCTGGGGGTTTAACTCGTCATACATCTCCACGTCTCCCTTCAGGCGAATCCGCCGGGTTAATAGAGCAAGCGACCCGAAAGAACAGCGCCTCCCTCGCCGTCAAACTCATCCGGAAAGGGGCAGGCAACATCAGCTTGTCCCGTGTTCCTTCCTGAGAAGCATCTTGTTGGTCTTTCCGATGCTTGTCTTTGGAATCGATTCCACGAATTCGATTCTTTCCGGAACGGCCCACTTGGAGATCTTGCCTTCTTCGACGGCTTGTTCCAGGAACCAGATGATGTCCTTTTCGGATACCGTATCGGGGTAGTCCGGCTTCAGCACGATGATCGCGAGCGGCCTTTCCCCCCATTTCTCGCTGGCGATGCCGATTACCGCCGCTTCGGAAACGGCTTCGTGCTGGCTGACCAGGCTTTCCAGGGCCAGGGACGAAACCCATTCGCCGCCGGTCTTTATCGCGTCCTTTATCCTGTCGGTTATCAACAGGTATCCTTCATCGTCGATCAAGGCCACGTCGCCGGTATGCATCCACCCGTCCCGCCATAGTTCCCTGGTGCGCTCGGGGTCTTTATAATATCCTTCCGTGATCCATGGCGCTCTCAACAGGAGTTCGCCCGGTGAGGTTCCATCGTGGGGGAGCGCGTTTCCTTCCTCGTCCACGGTCTTGACTCCGACCAGTGGAGCGGGCAGCCCGGTCGTTACGAACCTGTCGATCTTCCGGTCCGCGTCCCAGTCCAGCATGTTGTTCTTCAGGTTCGCCACCGCTATGAGGGGGCACGTCTCGGACATGCCGAAGCCCGAGGTCACCTCGATGCCCAGGTCATTCGCCGCCTTGGCGAGTCCTCTCGGCATTGCCGCCCCTCCCAGTATGACCTTCCACCTCGAGAGGTCCACCTTGCCGGCCGCCGGGCTGTTGACGATCATGTGCAGGATGGTCGGAACGCAATGCGAGAAAGTCACGCCTTCACCGGAGATCAGCTTGATCAGCATCTCCGGTTCGTATTTGCCCGGGTAGACCTGCTTGGCACCGAGAAGCGTGGCTACGTACGGCACGCCCCAGGCGTGGACGTGGAACATCGGGGTCAGCGGCATGTACACGTCGTTCGAGCGCAGCCTGCAGGGGGACTCGAAAGACCCGAGAGTAACCGCGACGGCAAGCGTGTGCAGGACCAACTGCCTGTGGGTGAACTGCACGCCCTTGGGCGGTCCGGTGGTGCCCGTGGTGTAGAAGAGCGTGGCCCTGGAGTCTTCGTCGAGGTCGGGGAACACGTAGTCCTGGTCCGCGCCGGATAGCAGTTCCTCGTATTCCGCGTCGATCTTCAGTTTCGTCCGGGGGCGTTCGGCCGAGTCCGTGAGCATGACGAATCTCCTGGCGGTGTCGAGCTTGTCCGCTATGCCTTCCAGGAGCGGCAGGAAGTCGGAGTTGAACATCACGACCTCGTCTTCCGCGTGATTCATGGTGTAGAGGACCTGCTCGGGGGATAACCTCACGTTCACCATGTGCAGGACCGCTCCCATCATCGGGACGGCGAAGAACAACTCCTGGTACCTGTGGCTGTCCCATTCGAGCACCGCCACCGTCGTCCCCCGCTTGACCCCCAGCGCTTCCAGCCCGCCGCACAGCCTCTTGACGCGTTCGTAGAAGGTCCGGTAATCGGAGCGGTACAGGTCCCTGTAGACGATTTCGTTGTGAGAGCCGTAAGTCATCGCCGTCGTCAGGGTATCCTTGATCGTAAGGTTGAACAGACGCGAGCCGTCGGGTTTCTCGGTGCCGGTTGCGGTAGTATTGGGAGCGGTTTCAGCAGTCTTCACGACACACACCTCCATTGTACTGGACACTCTCGTTCTCAAGGCGGTTCATCCGCCTGGTTCACAGGCCTTCAAAACGGAAGGGACCGGACGAACTTCCCGGTGAAATCATTCCTGGCTTCCGTGATCAGCTCTATCGGCGGCTGGCCGTATTTTCCTTCCCTGCTGATCCAGGGGAGGCCCGCTTCCTTCAGCGCGACCAGCGTTTCCGCCATCTTGAGTTCCGCGACCACGCAGTCGATTATCGGGACCCCGTCGATTTCCGTTATTCCCTGGGCCGTCATGAACGGCCCGTAAGCGGCGCAGCCGCTTATGAGGACCTCGGCTCCTTTGTCAATCAACACCCTGGCGTCTTTCAGGTAGCTCTCTATGAAAGGGGTGGGATCGCTGCTGGAGCCTCCCATCATCAACAGCATGCTCACCAGATCGGAGCCTGAATCCGTGCATGACGTGATCCCGACGCACGACCGCTCGAACCCGTACCGTGCTATGTTGTCTCGAAAGGCGGCCGCGAGCTTCCTGCCCCCGACTCCCACCACGCCGAACCTGCGTCCCATCACCGTCGCAAGGTGCAGGGAAGATTCGCACGGTCCGACCATGGGGATGTCGAGCACCTCCCGGGCCTGATCCAGGCACGGGTCGCAGAAGCAGAGGACGGCGACCGCGTCGTAACCTTCCTTTTCTGCCTGGACGAACCCCTCGAGGATGGGGTTGAAATGCAGCATGTAGGTGTAGTCCCAGAACATCATGTTGGGATCGCTCAGCCCGCGTTCCGGGAAATGCACGGTGACCTCGGTGTCCGAACTGCATACGCGCTCTGCCAGGTTCTTGTAGGCATCGCTGACGGGCTGAAGATCGGATACCATTTCCTCGGAGAAGCTTATCGGGCACTCCAGCCAGATCTTCATAAGAGATCCCCCCCCTCGACTCTACGAACCTCGATCGACACTTCCCAAGACCGCCGCGCGTGCCCAGAGAGCGGCACGGTCCCGGGTCCAATTGCGGACGACCGCGTCAAGAGGAGCTGCAAAAACCATGCCAGGAGGGATCCACCAGTGATTAAAATCCTGGCTTTCCCCAATCTGCCGCACGAAAATAAATGCCCGGATAAAAAAACCCGGGAACGGCGATTGCGGGGGGTGTAGCCTTTTAAGACAGCATGTGTCATTCTCGGGAGAAAACTGCCACAGACTGTCGCACTGGGTCTCCCTTTCGTCATTCAAGACCGGTACATTCGCATCAGCGCTATCTCCACGCGGAAGAATGGGCGGGACAACCGGTTGAAGAGAGCCGGGAAATGCCGCCGGAGCACGTAGTGCATTTTCTGGAAGGGCGTGGTGACCGTAAGGTACCTGCCCTTTCTCACGGCCCTCACGATCTGCCGCGCCGTGGCTTCGGGTTGCTCACCGGTGAGCCCCATCGGCTTGGAGAGCTTGCGGACCTCGGGCCGGAATCCCTTGATGGAGCTGTTCTCCCAGATGGGGGTGTGCACGACCCCGGGGCATATGCAGGTCACGTTTACGCCGTGGATAAAACTCTCGGCTTTCAGGCTCTCGCTGAGCCCGACGATCCCGAACTTGCTGACCAGGTAAGGGGCGTTGAAAGCCTGGTAGGCCCACAGCCCGTTTATCGAGGAGATGTTCACGATATGGCCGCGCTTCTGCTCTACCATGTGTGGATAGACCGCATTCACCATGTGAATAGGGCCCCACAAATTCACGTCGATTACGCTGTGCCAGTCGGAAAGGTCCTGTTGCTCGATGGGGGCCACGAGTGCCCTGCCCGCTATATTGAGCAGGAAATGAATGGACCCGCAGTACTGGAGGGCCTCGCCCACCAGTTCCTTGACCGACAGGGGATCGGAGACGTCCGCTACGATTCCTTTAACGGCGCAGCCCATGGCCTCCACCCCGGCAACCGTTTTCGCCAGGACCTCTCCGTTTATGTCACTCAGTATCAGCGGGCTCGCCCCCTCCCGGGCGAAGGCGAACGCCGTGGCCTTTCCAATCCCGCTCGCGGCGCCGGTTATCAGCGCCGATCTGGCTTGCAGGTTCTTCATTATGGATCAGCTCCCATGATTTCAAGGCCGCCCTGTACGTAGAGGTGCAAAAACCGTGCCACTACGGCTACGGCCCTAGGTGCGCCGCGAACACGCCCACCCGGCCAACACACCCGCAGGCCATACACACGCTCGACCAGCCATACAACCGTCCCGCCACATACATCCGCCCCGCAACACACATCAGCCCGGTTACGTGCAATCGCCCGGCAAGATGAAGTCGCCCGCAGGTTTGAATCACAGTAGTTATCAATATATAGCAATAGTATTCAGCAACCTCAGCAATCTTTCCGTTGAGCCGCGTATCCATCAAGGGAGCGTTGTTATTGATAAATAAATACTATTATTAATAACAATTGTTAATTATTGTTATTCATGTCTGCGGTGCCAGCCCGGGGGAGTGACAAACGATGCCTGAGGATAATAGTGACAGGTTGTCGCGTTTTGCTTGATTCTCCGGGCACGATTTGATAGGACTGTATTCCGAGAGGCTGTAACGAGCCGGGGGATGGATTGTGGCAACCAAGTCAGCAACATGTTTGACGGCCGGCGTTTCCCCCAAGAGTGTCCCGTCCCTGTATCACGCGCAACTCTCGACCATACTGCAGATGTCCTCCTGTGAATTCCTGTCGTATCTGGATAGGATCTCTCAGAGAAACCTCTGCCTCGAGATTCAAACGGACCGCCGGCATTATTCCCTGAACGACGGGGAACTCATCGTGGAGACGGGGGGACCCGATTCCTGGACTCGATCCGAGGGCTATGTCCGTTTTCAGCCGGATCGCGGCCCGAACGAACCCAGGCACGACTACGATTTCACGGAATCGCTCACCCTGTTCCTCGCGGCTCAGAGGTTCCCCGCCGGGACAAGTCCGCGAAAGGGAACCTTTGAGATAATCGTGGAGTATATAGATTCCCGGGGTTTTCTGGTTGAAGACGCCGACGCGATCGCCGCCTGTCACAAAATAGGGACGGAGGAGATGCGCAAAGCGCTCGATACCATCGCGAGGGTCCCGCCCGGCGGAATAGGATCTCGCGACCTGGCCCAATTCCTGTGGTTTCAGTGCTCCGAGAACGGCTGGGACGATCGAGACATGCACCGCCTCCTTTTCGAGCTGCTCGAAGACGTTGCGCGCGGCGATATCCGGAGAATATGCCGACGGCTTGGCGTTGGCGAGGGTCATGCGAGGCGGATGATCAAGCGGCTGAAGAGTCTTCGCCCATATCCCGCCTGGGGCATGGATTTCCAAACCGTCGATGGAAACGGCCCCGTCGGATCTCCAGCGCCCGATTTCCGGTTCTACGAGCGCGGTGACGGCACATGCGTGCTCGAGATGCGCGAGCCGGCCGTCGAAGTACACCGCCTTTCGATCTCGATGGATTCACGGGAGGCGGCCGGCCCGGAGACGCAGGATCCTGAATCGGAATGGGCTCTGCGGGCGCGGCTGCTGGAGCAGGAAGCGGAATGGCTGAAAGCCGCCGTCAGGCGAAGGGGGCGGGCCCTTCTAATGGTGCTGGTTTTCCTTCTCGACCTGCAGAAGGATTGGCTGCTCGCGAGAAAGGATTACCTCGAGCCTATCGCGGAGTGCCAGCTCGCCGAGGCGCTCGGCATACCGGGGAGTACCGTGAGCCGGGCCCTGAAAGACAGGTACATAGCATGCCCCCGCGGGACCTTTCCCTTGAAGCGCCTTCTCTCGAGACGGTTTTCCACGCCCGGGAGCGACGGCGTATCGAAGGATTTCGTATGTCGATTGATCGTAAAGCTGGAGCGGGAGACGGCCGGCGCGGCGGCTACGGACATGGAGATTGCCAGGGCCCTCGAAAGCAACGGGATACGTATCGCGAGAAGGACGGTTAACAAGTATCGAAATGAACTGAGGGGTGGTTGAACAGGATCGCTGTCCTGTTCCACCCGTCATGACCCGGCTGTCGGGGGTGAGAGGATTGAAGGCTTACATAGGCGAGACCATCTCCGCTCCGTCCGAGGAGTATATGGAGAGAGTCGAGGGCGCCTGGAAGAAGTACGTCGAGACCGGCGTACTGGACAGGGATGCCGTCAGGCCCATTATCGCCGCTTCCTGGGAGCGGTGCGTGAGCCGGGGTGTCGATCCGTTCGAGCTGGACGTGTTCAGGGAAGTATCGGACGAGGAATGCCGCCAGCGCATGGCGAAGAGCTACGACCTCCTTGAAACCGCTCGTCCGTTCCTGGCCAACCTCTACAGGTCGCTCTCCGAGGTTGGATTATAGCCCTCTGCATAAGTAATGCAACATTACGATCAAAAAAGGGGAAGTT
>CAZAIS010000127.1:0-7088 GCA_964485255.1 uncultured Acidimicrobiales bacterium
CGCCGGCGGGCCCCGCCCCCGATAGGAGGTATTCGTGCTCTGGGTTCTCAACCTCATACTCCTGGCCCTGCTGCTGGGCGTCTCCGTGGCGGTGGTGTTGATGAAGGACCTGCTGACGGCGGCGGTGCTGCTGAGCGGGCAGGGGTTGATCATGGCCCTTCTCTGGACCAGGCTCGGGGCGCCCGACCTCGCCCTGATCTACGTGGCGCTGGGTGTCTGCGTTTCCACCGTGATGCTGGTCATAGCCATCAACAGGACGTCCAGAGACGAGGACGAGCCATGGTGAAGAAGGTGGCGGTTGTACTCGTGTTGTGCCTGGGTGGCGCCGCCCTCCTCTACGCGGTGGCCGGGATGCCGCGCATGGGTGACGCGGGAGCGCCGGACAAGACCTACGCCGTGCCCAGATACGTGGAGCGGGGCATGGAGGAAGCGGGCAACCGCAGCATTCCCAACGACGTGTTCCTCAACTACCGGGCCTACGACTCGATGGCCGGGGTACTCGCGCTCTTCACGGCGTTCTGCGCCGCGATGGTAGTGCTAAACAGGACCAGGCGGGGCCGGGGCCTCGCGGGTCCCGATACTTCGGGGGTTTCGAGCAGCGTCATGCTGCGCACCATAGCGACGGTGCTGGTGCCCCTGACCGTGATGTTCGCGGCTTACGTGTCTCTCATGGGAGTGAACTCGCTGGGCTACAGCCTCCAGAGCGGCACGATAATCGGCGGCGCCATAATCCTGCTGACGCTGGTATTCAGCCTCCTGGAGACGTCCAGGCGAATGAAGCCCGGGCTCCAGATCGCCTTTGAGAGCGTCGGCCTGTCCCTGTTCCTGGCGGTCGGGCTGCTGGGCGTGGCGCTGGGAACGAACTTCCTCACGCTTTCACTCCCCGGGTTTACGGGTCGCGGGCTCCAGGCCGAGCGCGCGGCACTGATGTACGTGCTCGACCTCAGCATCGGCCTGTCCGCTGCGGGGATAATCGCCTCTGTCATATTCTCACTCATGCGGGAGGCTGACGTTGAGCGATAACGGTTTCTTCCTTAACCTGAATTACGCCGTCGCGGTGCTGCTGGTGCTGCTCGGGTTGTACGCGATGATCATCAAAAAGGCCCTGATCAAGAAAGTCATGGGCTTCCTTGTCATGCAGAGCGGCGTCTTCCTCTTCCTGGTCGCGATGGGGCTGGTGGGCAGCGGCGAGACGAGGGTCGTGACACCGGGCTTCAGGGCCGCGACGCTCGTGAACCCGGTGCCCCACGCGCTGGTCCTGGTCGGCATAATGCTGTCCGTGGGCGTAACCGCGTTCTCCCTGGCCCTGATCGTCAGGATGCGCGTCGTCTCGAAGCGCGACAGGGCGGGTAACGAGGATTCCGGCGAGGACCTGCCGTGAGCCTCCCACTTCACCATCCCGTAATACTCTTTGTCATACCGCTCGCCTTCGCCGCGTTGTGTCCGTTACTGGGACTATGGAAGAAGAGCCTCTGTTTCTGGTGGGCGCTCACCGGCATGCTGGCGACGGCGTTCTTCACATGGTCGCTCGTGGGCAGAGTGACCGCGGAGGCGCCGGTAACCTACAGCGTGGGCGACTGGCCGCCCCCTTGGGGTATCCAGGTCCGTGTCGACGTGCCCGGCCTCCTCATGGCCTGCGCCGCCACGGCGCTGGTGGCAATCCTGCTCGTTTATTCTTACCGCCACGGGAAGGAGTACATCGAGTCTATGGGCCGCGGGCCTTACTACTACACCTTGATGCTTCTGGTGACGGCCGGGATGCTGGGGGTCCTGATGAGCGGCGACCTCTTCAACATGCTGGTCTTCCTCCAGATAGTCTCGGTCGCGGCCGCCGGCCTGGTAGCCCTCACCGGGAGGAGCCGGGCGCTCGGCGCGGCGTTCAGGTACATCCTGGCCGTATCCGCTTCAGCGGTTTTGTTCCTGCTGGCGGTGGGGTTTCTGTACGGTGTCACGGGCACCCTGGACATGAGGAAGCTGTACCTCAGGATCGGGGCGATGTCGGAGGGCTTCGTTCCCGTGGCGGTCGTGGCGCTCGCCTTGTTCCTGCTGAGTCTCGCCGTAGAGTCGGCGCTCTTTCCCGCGAGCTGGTGGCTCCCCGACGCGGCGTCGACCGGGCTGAGGACGTCGGGTGTGTTGCTCTCGACACTGGTCGTGGCCATGGGTGCGTTCGCGATATTCCGGCTGCTCTTCTTCGTCTACACCCCCACGCTGACGCGCGTGCATACCGCTCGCGTAATCATGTCGACGGGTCTGTCCTGGATCGGCCTGCTGGCGTTCGTCGCGGGCGCGGCGATCGCCGCTTTCCAGAGGGACCTCAGGCGCGTGGTCGCGTACTCGGCCGTCTCACAGGTCGGCCTCGTTGTTGCCGGGATAGCGGCATCGTCGGCCAAAACCGTGGCGGGAGGATTGTCGGCGGCGGTGGCGGGCGCCTGCGGCATCTCCTGCCTGTTTCTCGCCGAGGGCGCGCTGGGTTACGGCAGGGAGACCCTCCGGCTCTCTGACCTGCCGGGCCTGGGGCGGAAGAAACCGGTCGCGGCGGCGGCGTTCACCCTGGGCGCCTTGTCGTTCGTAGGCGCGCCTTACACGGTCGGCTTCGCCGCCAAGCGTTTGCTGGTGGCCGGCCTTCTCGACAAGGGGTGGTACGTTCCCGCGGCACTGGTCTTCCTCGGCAGCGCCCTGGCACTCGCATACCTTCTGCGCGTCGTGTATCTCCTGTTCTCCAAGGCAACCGGCGGACGGGTTGAGCAGGGGGAAGCGACCCCCTGGTCGATGACCGCGCCCGCAGCCCTGCTCGCCGCCGGCACGATCGCGGCGGGCATCATGGCGTACATGGTCACCACTTCGCTGGTGCAGGCGGCCAGGCTATTCATCCGCGCCTAGAGCGAAGGATCGGAGCCTTAGGCTTCCAGGATCCCCGCGCGACGGTTCAGTGGTTCATGGGTTCAGGAAATCCGAGATCCCCGTGACGGACACGGCGAAGTTGGCGTGGTTGACGAGCTCGACGTGGGAGCCCGCGGTCTCCAGGTATACCCGCCTGTAAGTGTCGGCCACGGACAGTGTCTTGCTCCTGGAGACGGCCCTTATGAAAGAAGTGGTGAAGCGGTCGGTCAGCCACAGGTGCATCGTGCTGTCATAGCAGGCGGGCATCGCGGCCTCCTCATGGGATGAAGCGGCGAGGCCTGCCGCGTCCGGGCTTTTCATGAAGCGGAACATATCGGCGCCTTCGTCGAGCTGGGCGAGGAACAACAGTTGCCTGTAGCGCCCCAGCTCGTACATTCTGCTCACTATCTTTCCGGTTTTCCGGGCGGTGAGGGGCGCGCTGTTGGCGAAAGATACGTCGCCGTTCTCTCCTTCGCCCGCGACAAACACCAGAACGTCGCTCTCGACGCTGGTATGGAGAACGGGTTTGTTCCCATCCTCGGAGTAACCGAGCAGTACGTCCTCGAAGTTCCTGACCGTGACCGCGTCACCCGAGTAGTCCACCTTTGCTCCCGCGCGCAGGTCCGTGCCCCCGATCCGGTCCCTGACTTCCCCCCGGTACGCGTTACCGGCGTCGTTCTTGACGTCGTCGGTGAGCATGAGGATGATCCGGTCGTCGCTTAAGCCCCTGGAGCGAAGCAGCCAGTAGAACGCGAGGGCGTCCGCCTGGTGACGGTAGTAGTCCAGCCCGGAGCTCGTGGCCGCAATGAACGCCCAGAGGTCCCCCCTCACGGTGTCCGGCACCGGTCCCTCGGGATCCCCCGGCTTGAAATTCATGAAACGGGGACTGGGCAGGGCGGACGCCATGGGAGCTCCGGGGGAGACGAGACCTGCGGGGGCGACCTGCGAGGACGGTATTACACGCTGTAGCTTCATGGCGCCGCCGGTTACTCGCCAGTGGGCGTAGAACGTATCGATTGTATCGACGCCGTACTGCCTGTTGAAGACGATGGGTCCCGTCGCCCCGACTATCCCGGGAAGCTGCCCGGAAAGGGTCCTCTTCAACTGGGAGTTGATCCCGCTGAGGGAGCACCCCTGTGCTTTCCCCTTGCCGGTCGCGACGTCGATGAAAGCGTCCTGGGCAGTGCACTTCGCTCCCAGGAACCGCTGTCTCGCGGCCACGCAAGCGGCAAGCGTCAGCGCGTCGTAAGTCTCTGCCGACCAGGCTTCGGCCTCTCGCTCGAAGGTCTCCTCGTATTGCTGTTCGAACCCGGACGCCGGGTCGCCGGCCGGCGTAACGCCCTCGAGTCCCTCGGCTTTATCCTTCAGGAGCCCCGTGATCGAAGGCTGCATGGCCGCGTCGGTGGAGAAGACCGGCGGCCGCGTTTTCAGTCCGTCGAGGCGCCGCAGGATATTCGCGGCGTCGGTCGGGAAAGCGGCGAGGACGATACAGTCGGGGTCGTCCCTGGCCGCCTTCCGTACCACTGATGACACGTCCGTCTGGCCGGGGGCGAAACCCGCGGTATTGACGGTCTCCATGTCCATCTCGCGGGAAAGAAAACCGGTCCAGTTCTGGAACGTACGCCCGTATGTCGTGTCCTCGTATATAAGTGAAAGACGCCTGACGCCCTTCGAGCGCAGGTGGGTAAGGATCGTCTGGACCTGTGCCACGTCGCTCTGGCACGTCCTCGCGAAGCATCGCGTTCCGGCGAAAGCCCTGAACAGCTCGTCGGACGTCGCGCAGGGGCTTATAAGCAGCTTTTTCGCCCGGGCGAACTGGGGCGCGATGGACATGGCTTCCCGGCTGGTCATGGGTCCTATGGCGATATCCAGGGACCGGTCCGCGATCAGCTCCCTCGCGAGGTCGGATACGTCGAGGCCGAACGTGTCCTCGTAGACCAGATCGATGCCGAAGCCGGAGTCGGCCAGACCGGTGTTGATGCTGGAAGCCTGCCAGTCCAGGATTCTCTCCCAGTCGAGCGGCCGGTCCCCGGAAAGAGGAAGCAGGACGCCGATCCTGGCTCTTTGAACGGGTTTGGCGCCCACCTGCCCCCCGCAGGATGAAGCGCCCAGCGCCGCCGCCGGGATCATGAATACAACGAGAAACACCGTCAGAGCTTTCTTCATGAGAGGATTATAAGCCAGGTTTCCGGGTGGGAAGACCACCCGCACCTCCTTCTCAATATTTACCCGTCACGTATTCAGACGAACGTTTGTGGTATTTTGATTCGTGCACGGGAGAAGAAAGGGCGGAGCGGGGGCTTCACCCGCTCGAACCCGAAAGACCGGGCGAGGACGCGGGTTGAGGCGCGCAGAAGGCTCGCCCCGGTCCCGCCGGGCGTTCGTACACCTGGAGGAATGGCCCTCGCGCCATAGAAGAATAGACCGCGAACAAGGGGGTTTGCCACGATGAAGAGGACGTTGACGGCTTTGACGGCGATCGCGCTCTGTTGCGCCCTGGCGGCGGCGATAGCGGGTTGCGGCGGAAGCTCGACCGCGCAGGACAAGCAGAGCCTCGCGACGGACCTGCATGGCCTTCAGAAGAGCCTCGCGCAACTCCTGGACTCTGACACTTACGAATCGCTGGACACGTTCAACGAGACCTGGGCCGGCATCGAAGAGGAGTATGAAAAGGTCGTCGCCGACGCCAGGAAGCTCAAGGAAACGAGCATTGCGGACCTGGAGGACGCTTACGAGGAGCTGAAAAAGTCCATCGGTGACGTGAAGAGCGACCAGTCACTCGAGCAGAAGGCGACGGCGATCCTTGCCGCCGCCGGGAAATTCCTGACGGCGCTGCAGAACGTGATCAACGACGTGAATCCGCCCGAGTAGGCCCGTTGTAGATAACGCGGCGCCGGGGACAACGGGATTGCCTGTTCTACATCATCGCGGGAACCTGCTATAATGTTTCCCGAGTTTGTGTTCTTAGGTTCGAAGTACTTGTCCCCGGGATCGGCTCTCGGGGGCGTTTTTTATCTGGGGGAGGTGAAAGCGAATGAAGATATATGCGGGAAACCTCAGCTACTCCGTAACGGACGAAGACCTGAGGTCGGCATTCGCCCAGTTCGGCTCCGTCGATTCGGCGGACGTGATAATGGACCGCAACTCCGGACGGTCGAAAGGTTTCGGCTTCGTGGAGATGGGCGACGCGAATGAGGCGAAAGCGGCGATAGAAGGCCTGAACGGCAAGGACCTTCAGGGCCGTGCCATGAATGTCAACGAGGCAAGGCCCAGGGCGGAGCGCCCTGAACGTTCCACGTACCGGTACTAGTCCTGTCAGCGCGGCGCGCGGCAACGGCCCGCCGGCACGGTTACGCCTGGACCGGAGGGGATCGGTCGATTCAGGGAAAGGTTACGGATGAGAGTACACCTCATTGCACCTACCAAGAACGGTGAGACTTACCTTTTCGACAAGGGGTTGCTGGCTCCGCTCGGTTTGATGTACCTGGCCGCGCACACCCCCGCCGACGTGGAGGTTCGTATCATCGACGAGAGCGTCGAGCCCATCGACTTCACCGACGTGCCGGACGTGGTCGGCATAACCAGCATGACCGCTACGGCGCCGCGCGCCTACGACATCGCCGACGACCGGCGGCGGACGAAGGTGATGAAGATGCTGGAGGGCTACGGCCAGCACGTCCAGGAGAGTGTGTTCGACTGCCACCTGGACGGCGCGACGTACCGGGCGATGGTGGGGCGGCTGCGCAAGCTGATTGACGCGAAGTCCGACAACATCCGCCTCTACCACCTGTGCCAGGCCGACATCGGGCGCATCAAGCGCCTGGGCATCGCGGACCCGGTGCGGTTGCACGTGGACTTTGAGATCATCTGATGGCGAGGATGCGGTCGAGACGGAACGAGCGCTCGTCCTGGCGCAACTCACACATAGCAACGAGATACTCTCGCCCCCAGCGCGTCTCCAGGCGTTGGGGGCGGACTCGTCGCTGCGTGACGCGGGCGTCGCTGTCCACGTAGGTCAGGCGCAGGCTCGCGCCGGCGTCGACGGCTGCCTGAAGCCGCTGCCGCAGTTCGGCCAGGTCATCCGTGTCTCCGGCCTGGCGCTCCTGAGCCGCCTCGGCGTTGGGCGGGGCCTGATCGTCGTCACCAGGAGTGCGGCCTAGCGGCTCGTCTGGCCGGCGCGCCAGGAGGGCGGTGTGAGACGCGACAAG
>CAZAIS010000128.1:0-7042 GCA_964485255.1 uncultured Acidimicrobiales bacterium
GGGCGGGTTGACAAGTGAAAAAGAAGGCTTACGTTTTCATAAAGGTCGCGGCCGGAAGGCTGGATAACGTAATGCGGACCCTCTCGGAGATGCCACAGGTCGTCTCCGCCGAGGGCGTGTCCGGCCACTACGACGTGGTCGCGGTGATGAGGGGCCCGGACCTCGAGACTCTCCAGGACACGATACTTTCCACCGTCCGGGGCGTTGACGGAATAGAATCCACCGAGACCTGGATCGTGATGGTTCCGCAGCCCGATACCTGGACCCAGGACGAGCTCGATCGCTTCGCCGCGGACCTGAGCGAGAGCGAGCAGGCCGCCCTGCGGGTTCTCCTGGAGAAGGGTCGCGGGATGATGATCCAGGAGTTCATCGAAGCCATCGCCGAACGGTTGGGTGACGAGAGGTTCGACATACACAGCCTCACCGTGTCGCTCGTAAACATGAACAGGGTGATCGCGGACAAGTACCGCCGCGAGGACGTCTTCGAGTTCGACGAGGACACGGGGTATTTTCTGAACGAGCGATACACTGACATGCTGAGGAAGAGCCTGTCGCGCCCCTGAGCGGTACGCGGACTCTCGTCTCGCCGGTTCTTACGCGCTTCGGAATGCTAACGGGTCTTTTTCCCGGAGGCAGGTCGGCATTCTCGAATGGCCTAGAGCGGTAACCCGCACTCTTCGACGCGGCAGGTTGTAGAGGCTGCTATCTACTGATCCCGCTCCCGGCGGTTGTTAAGCCTCGACTCAAGCCGGGCTGCCACTCGCGATCGGTCCATCGGCTTGCAACACTTCGCGCTATTCCATGACCTCGCCTGTCTGTCGGCCCCATTCTGCCTTACTTTGGATGGAGGGGGAGTACGCGCGTGCTCCTCATGATTCGGACTGTTCGCTTCTCCAGACGTATCGCGTCACCGGTACGGATCGTGCCAGCCCGTTCTCCTACTCGAAGGAAAGAGGAAATGGTCCGTAAACCGACAGGGATTCGGGGAGAAGAGAATTGAGAGAAGGTACGATAGGAGAAGGACGGAGCATTACGGTAAAGTTTACATAATATATATTATGGGACATAGACTCTGAAGGGACGTTCGATTGTTGACAGGCCCGCCGGACCCTTAAATTCATGCTGTCACGTGACGCAGTCGCCCCCGTTTGCGCTATCATATCGTCTGTATGCTACGCAGGTGCCAGGAAGTTACGGACGTCTCTTTGTTATGCGCCGGGGCGGTACCGCAAACCGCCCGGCGGACCGCGGCGTCCCATTGTCGTAAGGCAGGATGAGCGAGTGATTTCGCGGAGAGCAGTCTCCACATGAAGAAACTTGGAAAACCTGAAAACAACATGATGCGCGTCAAGCTGGTGCGTGAAATCCTGGGCGCCAAAGTGCGCTTCATCGCCATTACCTTGGTTGTGATGATCGGCGTGATGATTTTCATCGCCTCCTCCATGTCATACAGGAACCTCAAGACCTCCTACGAGTACACTTACGAGAAGCTCCACTTCGCGGACTTCCAGGTGAAAGCCGAGCGGGTGCCTTCCTACACATTGGAAAGACTTGCCAAGATCCCGGGCGTCAGCCTGATGACTCCCCGGGTCAGGAAAGACGTGTCGGTGGTGATGCCCGGCGGTAAGAAACTGATGGGCCGCACCATCGGCATACCTACCTCGAGGCCGATGGTGAACGACCTCCTGGTGAAGAAGGGCCGGTTCTTCAAGGAGGGCGACCGGCTGGCGTGCATCGCCGAGTCCCATTTCGCCGACTTCTACGAGCTGGAACCCGGGGACACCCTCGATTACGTTCGCCAGGGTGTCAGGATACCGATCGAGATAATCGGAGTCGCCGGAAACCCCGAGTACCTCGTTCTCGCCGGAGACAAGAGCGACTTCAGCCCCGTGCTCTCCGCTTCCACCATGGCCATCTTCTGGGTGCCCCTGGAGACGGGTCAGTGGATGGCGGACATGCCCGATTTGTGCAACCAGGTCCTGTTCACGGTCGACGATTACGACAACGTCGACGTGCAGATCGCCCAGGCCGAGGAAATAATGAAGAATACGGGCATCGAGGAGGTGAACACCTGGGAGGAGCACCCCGGCAACAAGATGCTCCAGCTCGACCTAGACGGGATGAAGAGCTTCGCGCTATTCTTCCCCCTCCTCTTTTTGGGGATTGCGTGCTTCAGCATCTATATCCTGCTCAGCCGCCTCGTCTACACACAGCGCCCGTTCATCGGCGTCATGCGGGCGATGGGCTACAGGCGTGGCCAGATACTCCAACACTACCTCTCCTTCGCCCTCATGATCGGCGTGCTCGGAGCCCTGCTGGGCGCGCTCTCCGGCTACGGGCTCTCTTACCTTATCACCAGCATCTACGCGAAGACGCTGGGGTTCCCGCTGATCAAGATAGACGTCTACTGGTCAGTCCTCTTCCAGGGCATGGTCCTGTCCCTGGCCTTCTGCGCTTTCGCAGGCTTCGTGCCGGCGGCCAAGTCCGCGCGGCTGGACCCCTCCAAGGCCATGCGCGGGGAAACTCTGGAAACCGTGTTTCACCAACCGCTCCTCGAGCGGATAATCCCGCCGATGAAGAAGCTGCCGATGTTCATCAAGGTGCCCATCAGGAACATGTTCCGCAACAGGCGACGGACCGTATTCACGCTCCTCGGCCTGATCTTTTCCGTGATGATCGTGCTGGTGTTCCTGGCGGTTCTCGACACCGCGGGAGACGCTCTCAACCGTGGCTTCAACCTCAATAACAGGTTTGACATGGTCGCCATATTCCTTGGGGGGCGGGACGCGGCCGTCATAAACCGTGTACAGCGGGTCGAAGGCATATCCAAGGTCGAGCCTACGACCGGGTACAACGTAAAGCTCACGTGGAACGGCGGATCTAGCGAGACGGTGATGATGGGCGTCGAGCCCGACACCGATATGAGAAAGTTCTACACTCCAGACCGCAAGCCGGTGGAGCTTGCCGAAGGGCGCGTGCTGCTGAACCAGTACTACAAATTGAAAAAAGGCGTCAAGGAGGGCCAGAGGATCAAGCTCAAGACGTCCTGGAGGGAAAAGACTTTCATTGTAGGACCTTTCATCGAGGAGCCGATGGGTAACGTGTTGTACGTGAGCAGGTCCGACGCCCAGGAGCTTCTCGCGCACGGAATGATGTCGAGGGGCAGCTTCTACATCCAGACGCTGCTCGGGGGCCAGGCCAAGGTGCGCGAGGGTCTGCAGAAGATCCCCGGCATGGCGGCGATCATAGACCTCGAGGAGATAAAGCGCGAGGTGAACCAGTACATGGGTCTCATGAACATCATCGTCTACGTTATGCTCGTGTTCGCGCTGCTGATGGCTTTTACCCTCACCTTCAACACCATAACCATTAACATCCTGGAAAGAGAGCGGGAGATCGCCACTATCCGCACCATAGGAACCGAACCATGGAAGATTTCCGCGATGACCACGCTCGAGAACGTCATATTCGGCCTCCTCGCGATCGTGCCGGGAATACTCCTTGGAATCCTGGTGGGCCGCTACGCGATGAGCCTGCAGCAGACGGACTTCATGACGCTCACCCTCATAGTGAACCCGACCAGCTACGTTCTCGTAGGCGTCGGAATCATCGTGATTCTGCTGATCTGCCAGGTGCCGTCGCTGCGTTACGTCAAGCGTGTCGAGCTGGCGACGGCTACCAAGGAGAGGGGCGGCTAGCCCGGCACCGCACGCTGCACGTTCTGCTATACTCACTCCATTAGACACGAGGAGCCTATGTTCTCTCTATGGTCAGCAGATAACCTGTACCGCCTTACCCGCCTCCTGGCCGTACTCGCTTGTCTGGCCATGCTCCTCTCCCCCACTGCCGCGCTCGCTGAAACCGAACGTGAGGTCAAGTATGACTTGAAGGCTGACGAGGCGGACTCCACCGCCATTGATGTCAAGTTGAGCTTCACGATGAAGAAGGGCGAAAAGGCGGTTCTCAAGCCGCCCGGAAGAAGCCCGCGGGTAGCCGGGGAATCTCCGGCACCGAAGCTGGAATACGTTACGCAGGCCGAATCTTCCTACCGGATTGAGAACCTTCCCGATCAGGAAACCGGGTGGCTGCTCGTCGCCGGAACCGCCGGAACGGTTGTCTTCTCCTACAAGGCGAGGTTCACCAAGGATGATTGCGCCTCAGGGGTCGCGGGAGAGTCGTCCAGGAGCCTGCCCGCGCCGCGCGCGATAGCCCAGAAGGACCTGAAGGCGTTCGCGGCCTCAGACGTGCTCATGGTGCCTCAGAACGAATCGGGGGAATACGTCTCTGAGCGGTTCGACCTCAGAATCAGGACGGCGGAAGGGGAAAAGGCCCTCGTGCCGTGGCCGGCCGCGAAAGAAGCAGGCTACCGTATCGAGTCGGCCCGGGAACTGCTCGACAACTACATAGCGTGGGGAAAGCTGACGCTCAAGACCGCCGGTGGCTCCGGATGGAATATAACCGCGGCATTCACCGGCGATTACGAGGACGTATCCGACCGGAAAAAGGCCGCGTACGCGAGCGACCTCGCCAGGGTATACGGCGAGCTGCGAAGCGTGCTGGGCCCCAGGCCCGATCAGGAAGCGGCCACCGTGCTGGTCGCCGGGGCGCGTCGATACGGCCTCTCGCGCCCGGCTTCCTCTTCCCTTCGAGACTCCCTGATGATCTTCCACGGGGGCGGAAAGCTCGAGGGTGAAGCGGCCGGCGCGGCCTGCAAGGGGTGGCTCGATACCTGGAACGGGTGGTCGCTCATCGCCGCTCCGGGCGGCGGGGCCGCCTGGATACAGGAGGGGCTGCCCTGGTTCTACTCGTTCCGCCTCGCGGGGCGGTTGGGGTTGATGGACGCGAACCTCGCTTATGAGAACTTCTCCGCCGTCTACGCCGGGTACCTGACGGACCCGCTGGCGAGCACGATGTCACTTCTGGAGGCGGAATCGGAAGGCGACTCGGGAAGCCTCCTCCGGACAAAGGGGGCCTGCGTGCTGGCGTCGATGACCGTCAAGCTCCAACAGAAGGTGGTGGGCGGCTCCAGGAACATCGAGTGGTTCCTGGGCAAGCTCGCCCTGAAGTTTGACGGGCTGAAGGGGCGCCGCTACACACTGGTCGACGTCGCCGAGATCGTCGAGGACGGCACCGGATCGAGCTGGGACGGTTTCTTCGAGTACCACGTAAGGGATGAGACGCCGGTCCTCGCCTCCGAGTGGTCCACCACCGATATCCTGGGTTCGGGCGGTATCGTGGGCGGCGGTACCCGCAACCTCGAGACCCGGGGCTCGAAGACAAACTGGATATACCTCGCCATCGCCATACTTGTCATCTTCGCGATCCCGTTCATTCTGAGCCCTTACGTCAAGCGCTCAATCAAGCTGGACGTCAAGATGCCGAGAATCCTGCCCGACTGGGAGGAGGACAGTCCGGCTCCCGGCGGGGGCGGCGCTTCCAGCGGCCCACGGGAGGAGTCCGCGGGCGTGTCGGAGACCGCGCCCGGCGGCTGTGAGGACGACGCGGACTCCTGACGGGAAGCTAGCGGTCCCGACCCAGAGATCTCGCCCTGAGGACACACGCGTCGCACTCTCCGCAGTGGAGCCCCCCGCGGGGGGCGTAGCAGGAGAACGTAGCCCTCCAGGGGACACCGAGGGAATCACCGGCACGGGCGACCTCCTCCTTGGACATGTCGAGAAGCGGCGCTACGATGCGGATATCGCGGCCTACGCCGGCGCTGCAGGCCCTCCCGGCCAGGTCCAGGAATTCCGGCCTGCAGTCCGGGTACCCGGCGGCGTCCTGCCTGTTTGCCCCGATGTGCACCTCCTCGATGCCGCGCGCCGCGGCAAGGCCGCACGCGTGCGCCAGCATCACCAGGTTTCGCCCGGGGAAGAACGTGGGCGCGGCGCCGCCGCGGTCCATCTCCTCGGGGCTTCGCCAGGAAGGTACGGGAGCGCCAGGTTCGGTCAGGGGCCCGGTGTGCGCGAAGTCGAGCGTGATCTCCCAGGGAGGTTCGATGCCCGCCGCCCGGATGAGCCGGCCGCACGCGGAGCGCTCCTCGGCCAGGCTTCGCTGTCCCCAGTCGAAGAAGACCGCGCTGACGGCATCGGCCCCGTGTTCGGACACCGCCAGGAACAGGCACACGGCGGAGTCCATGCCGCCGGACAGCAGGACCAGGGCTTTCTTCAAGCGCCGTCACCCTTTTTCCACTTGAGGAGCCTTGATGCGATATCCTGAGAGCCCATGCGCAGATCGAACGCGCTGAGGTGGTGAGAGCTGTTCGAATCGAAGAGGACTTGCACGCGGGCGGAGAACTCCTCGTCTGATCGCCAGAATATGAAGCATATCCGCACGCTCGGAAAGAGGGCGAAGGAGCCCGAAGCGTCACCGAAGGTCTCGAGCCCGCCGCCCGCGGCCTCGCATGCCTCGCGAAAGCCGTTCGCATCTTCGGCGAACCGCTCTGCGAGCGGATCGGCGACGCTCCTCTTCAAGACCGGCTCGTAGAACCTGCCCCCGGGCAGCTCCCGGTAGGCGATCCATTCGCCGGACGGAGGGGTTCCGTCGCTTCCTGCCAGGTAGAGCAGCGTGAGAAGCTTGAGGGTAAACGAGTCCACCTCGCCAGTGGCTTCGATTGCTATTTCCGGGAAAAGTACACGGATTTCGCCCGAGAGTACCCGGACCGCCACCGCGCCGCCTCCGGTCGTCTTCTCATAGCGCCCGCCCGCTCTGCGGGCGACTTCCGCCGGGTCAAGTCGACGAAGCTTCCCGGTGGGCTCGTCAAACGGGTTTTCCCCTTTTCGGCTCTCATCGATGTCCATATAAACACCATGGTGATTCTAGCAGTAATCAGGGGGGGAGGCGCACGTCATACGCCGGTGGAGCCGAAACCGCCTTCGCCGCGCGTGGTTTCATCCAGCTCATCGACCTCGACGAAAACGGCGCGCTCGACCTTCTGAAAAACGAGCTGGGCGATCTTGTCACCCCTTCGCACCTCGAAAGGCGCCTCGGGGTCGAGGTTGATCAGGATGACCTTTATCTCTCCCCTGTAGTGTGAATCGATCAG
>CAZAIS010000129.1:0-7005 GCA_964485255.1 uncultured Acidimicrobiales bacterium
CCTTCATCCTCCTTTTTCATGATCTCGACACGTAAGGGTTGTTCCTGACGTAGAAGCGATACGGCTCCATCTCCGATCCCCCAACGCCTATCCTGGGCGCGGTCACAACTTCCTCGTCGGCATACCGCCTTTTCCTCCAGATGCCGAGAGGCCCATCAGTCAGGTCCGCGCCGTTTTGCCGTAAGTCTATCCCGAGGGCTACACACAGCTTCGCGGGACCGTCGGCGAGACCTTTCCGGCCGCCCCTCCTGCTTTCCATGAGGCTGCCGCCCTCCACGGGCTCGAGCGCCCTCACCAGTACGGCGCCGGCGGTGCTCTCCTCCTCGGTTACGACGTTGAACAAGTAGTGCATGCCGTATACGAAATACACGTACGCCACCCCCGGGCGGCCGAACATCACGCTGTTCCGGCGCGTGGGCCCGAAGCGGGCGTGGCTCGCCATGTCGCCCTGCTCCAGGTAACCCTCGGTCTCGACGATGACGCCT
This sequence comes from uncultured Acidimicrobiales bacterium, assembly GCA_964485255.1. Classification (GTDB taxonomy): domain Bacteria; phylum Actinomycetota; class Geothermincolia; order Fen-727; family Anoxymicrobiaceae; genus CAZEJS01. The sequence goes on from CAZAIS010000129.1 coordinate 486, forward strand.
GACGCAGTGCCCTTCTCCGTGCGGTGCGCGAGCAGGCAGCCCAACAGTTCGCGTGCCACTACGAGGGTCGGCCTCCGGTAGAATTCGAGTGGAAGCCTTCGTGATACGGCGCTGGGGCTCAGTCCCGGTCCTCCTGCGCGAAAAGGCCTTCCTGGACGATGGACGACTCGTCCCGGAGGAAAACGTCCTTGATCCGCTTTTCCAGATCGTCGATATCCAGGCCGACCTCGTCCTTGATGGAGCGGCGCAACATGCGCCCTACGTGGCCGAAGTCCCCGTGTATTCTCTCCAGGAGGTCGAGCGCCATCGCGCACTCCACCTGCCCGGGGCCTTCGATGCTCATCTCCTTGAGCATCGTCGCTTCCGTCCTGGAGGCCACTACCGGCTCGGGGAGACCATCGATGTAGACGAGCGTCCTGCGGGCCGGGCCCCGGTCCTCCTCGATAGGCACGAAACCCATTACCTTGTCCGAGAGGAAATACTTGCCGTAGCCCAGTGAGACGATTACGCCCTTCTTTACCTCCACCTCTCAACGCTCCTTGCTCGGGTTTCGCCGTCTGCTTCGAGACTATATCACATGCCCACCACGGAGCCCCCGGGCGCTCACGAACCCCCGCGCTCCCGTTCGAGCGTCGCGCGCGCCTCGCCGATCTGCCGCTCGACGGCCGGTCGCGCGGTGCCACCCTTGCAGGACCTCCTGGCGACCGACGCCTCCGGAGTAAGCCACTCCAGGGCTTCGCCCGCGAGCAGTTCCGATCGCGCCTCGAGTTCCTCGGTGGTCAGCCCGCCGAGGCGCACGCTCCGCCGTACGCAATCCGCCACTATCTCACCGACGATCCGGTGCGCCTCCGGGAAATCAAGTCCCCGCGCGGCCAGGTAGTCGGCGAGGTCTGTCGCCGTCATGTAACCCGAACCCGCGAGCTCGGCGGCCCTCTCCCTGTCGAAGGTGATGGTGGAGACGGTGCCTTTCATGGCCGCGAGGCAACCGGCGACGGTGTCCAGCGCGTCGAACACGCCCTCCTTGTCCTCCTGTAGATCCCTGTTGTATGACAGCGGCAGCCCCTTCAGCATCATCAGCATCCCCGTAAGCGAACCCGCTACCCGGCCGGTCTTGCCCCTTACGAGCTCCGCCGCGTCGGGGTTCTTCTTCTGGGGCATAAGGCTCGAGCCGGTCGCCCAGGAGTCGTGCAATTCGGCAAGACCCCACTCCGCCGAGGTCCACAGGACGACCTGTTCGGCAAGCCTGCTCAGGTGCACCATTGCCATTGACAGCGCGAAGAGCAGGTCGCAGGCAAAGTCCCTGTCGCTCACCGCGTCCAGGCTGTTTGCGCTTGCCCTGGAGAAACCGAGCTCCCGGGCGAGTCTCTCGCGGTCGACCTCGAGTCCGGTTCCTGCCAGCGCGCCCGAGGCGAGGGGCAGGCAGGCGGCCGCGTCCCTTGCCGCTTCCAGCAGCGCCACGTCTCGCTCCAGCATCCAGAAGAAAGCCAGCAGGGCATGCGCGAGCAGCACCGGCTGTGCCTGCTGCAGGTGTGTATGCCCCGGCACTATGACGTCGAGGTACTGCTCAGCGCGGTCCACCAGGGCGGTTTGAAGACCCCTGATGCCGGCCGTGACGGCCTCGCAGCTTTCCATCACGAACAACCGCATGTCTGTCGCGACCTGGTCGTTACGGCTCCTGCCCGTGCGCACCTTGCCCGCCGGCACACCGGCAATCTCCACCAGCCGCCTCTCGATTGCCGTATGGATATCCTCGTCGGCCGGCACGATCGTGAAATCGCCTGAGTCCATTTCCTTTTTCACGGTATCGAGCGCGCGCGCCACCTCGCCACGCTCGTCCTCCGTCATCACCCCCGCCTCCTCGAGAGCTCCGGCCCACGCCCGCGTGCAGCGGATGTCGTATTGGTACAGACGGATGTCGAAGGCTATTGACGCGCTGAACTCCATGAAACCCGCGTCAGGATCGTCGGCGAAGCGACCTCCCCACATTTTCACCTTCTACTCCTCCCGCTCCCTCTCGCTGAGGGCCCACGTCTTCAGCGGCAGTCCCCAGAGGTCGATGAAGCCTTTCGCGGCCTTGTGATCGAAGACGTCCGCCGTGTCGTACGTGGCCAGCCCGAGGTCGTACAGCGAATTGGGGGAGCGCCTCCCCGCGACTACCGCGCAGCCCTTGAACAGGCGCACGCGCACCGTGCCGCTGACCCGCTCCTGGAGGGAGGCGTTGAAAGCCTGGATCGCCGCGTTGAATGGGCTGAACCACAGGCCTTCATACGCCATCTCGGCTACCCGTTGCTCGAGCATTCTCTTGCCGGAGAGGGCCTCCCTGGTCAGAGTCAGGTGCTCGAGGTCCCTGTGCGCGGCAATAAGGATCACCGCCGCCGGGGCCTCGTATATCTCGCGCGACTTTATGCCGACCAGCCTGTCCTCAACCACGTCCAGGCGGCCGACCCCGTGCTCCCCGCCGGTCCCATTGAGCCTGCCGATCAGGTCCACCAGGCCCATCCGTTCGCCGTCGAGCGCCACCGGCACCCCGCCCTCGAATTCGATCTCGAGGTACATTGGCTCATCAGGCGCCGAGGCAGGAGCCACGGTCCAATCGTAGGCGTCCTCGGGCGGCTCCACCCATGGGTCCTCGAGAACGCCGCACTCGCACGAGCGCCCCCACAGGTTCTCATCGACGCTGAAAGGGGATTCGACAGTCACCGGAACGGGTATGCCGCGCGCTTTCGCCCACTCTATCTCTTCCTCCCGGGTCATCTTCCACTCGCGCATGGGGGCGACGATTTCGAGTGAGGGGTCGAGCGCCATCGTCGCTACCTCTAAGCGCACCTGGTCGTTGCCCTTGCCGGTGCATCCATGCGCGACCGCGGCGGCGGCGTACTTGTGAGCGGCTTCCACCTGAAGGCGCGCTATCAGGGGCCGCGCGAGCGCGGTCGCCAGCGGGTAGCCCTCGCCGTACAGCGCGTTGGCCCAGAGCGCGGGCAACACGAAGTCCTTCGCGAAATCCTCGCGCGCGTCGATCATCTCGGAGGCGACCGCGCCCGTGTCGAGCGCCTTCCGGCGTATCGCCTCCATGTCCCCCGGCTGGCCTACGTCGGCGCATACCGCCACCACTTCGTAACCCCTTTCCTCGGCGAGCCATCGCACGAGGACCGACGTATCGAGGCCCCCGGAGTACGCGAGCACCACCTTCGGCTTCTCCGGATTTCCTTCCGTTCTGACATCAGTCAATCGTCTCACCCCTCCAGGGAGTATTTCTTCAGCTTCTCGCCTATTTTCCCGCTGCTCGCGCCTCGGGAGCAGACCACGATTATGGTATCGTCCCCGCCTACGGTTCCGGCCACGCCCTCCAGGCATGCCGCGTCTATCGCCCAGGCCAGACCCTGGGCGCTCCCGGGCTGCGTCTTGACGACAACCATGTTGCCGGTCGGCTCGACGCTCAGCAGGGATTGCGGCGCCGCGCGCTTCAGGGCGCCGTCGTCCCTCCCCGGGCTCTGCGAGCCGGCCTCGAGGTACCTCGCCCGTCCTCCGCCGACCCTCGATCTCGTCAGGCCGAGTTCGCCTATATCGCGGGACACGGTGGTCTGGCTCACCACGAACCCCTCGTGCTCGAGCGCGTCGACGAGGTCGCTCTGGTTTCCGACGTCCTGCTCCCTGATTATCTTCAGGATCGCTGCCTGCCTCTGGCGCTTCAACACGTCACCTCAACTGAAAATCAAACCCAGGAGGGCTACCTGCGCGTGCAGCCGGTTCTCTGCCTGGTCCCAGACCGCCGAGTGGCTCCCGTCGAGCACGTCCGAGGTGATCTCCTGCCCGCGATGCGCGGGCAGGCAGTGCATTACCATCGCGTCTTCAGCCGCACGGGCGAGCATCTCGCCGTCGAGGCGAAACGCCTCGAAGAGCCCCGGTAATTCGTCCCGTGCCTCGGGCTGCCCCATGCTCACCCAGACGTCGGTGTAAAGCACGTCCGCTTCGCGGGCCGCTTCCGCCGCGTCGTAGCAGGTCCTCAGGGACCCCCCGGAATCCGCCGCGTACGCCTGGCACTCGCCCACCACCCGCTCATCCGGCTCGTGTCCCCGGGGCGTGGCGATGACTATATCGAGCCCCAGCTTGCCGCCGGCGCGCATCAGGGAGTTCGCGACGTTGTTCCCGTCACCGAGGTAACCCAGCTTCAGGCCGCGGAAAGCCCCCTTGTACTCGAGGATGGTCATCATGTCGGCAAGCGCCTGGCACGGGTGACTCTGGTCCGTAAGGGCGTTGATCACCGGAACGTTCGACGCGCGCGCCAGCGCTTCGAGCCGGTCCTGCCCGAAGGTTCGCACCACCAGCCCGTCGAGGTAACCGGACAGCACCCTGCCCGTGTCCTCGATCGTCTCTCCCCTTCCAAGCTGAAGGTCTCTGTCGGTCAACGCCAGGGCGTCCCCTCCCAGGTGCCGCACCGCCACTTCGAAAGACACCCTCGTGCGGGTGGAAGGCTTCTCGAACAGGAGGCCCAGGACTTTCCCGGAAAGCGGCCTGTATCCTTTTCGACCCTCGGTCTTGAGGCGCACGGCCTCCTCCAGGAGACCCTCCAGCTCCTCTCCGGACAGCGGCGCCAGCGAAAGGAAGTCTGCGCCCTTCAGCTTACCCTTGTGCATGTCAATCCCCCGCGCTAATCAGACATCTCCAGCAGGACTTCCTCCAGGACCGCCGCCGCCGCCATGGCGTCCTCCTCCGTCAGGACGAGAGCCGGCAGCATCCGCACCGCGCTGGGCGTGACGTTGTTGAAGAGGACTCCTTTCGCAAGGCACGCCAGCACGACGTCACGGGACGCCTCCCTGTCGAGTTGAACGGCCAGCATCAGGCCCCGTCCCCGCACCTCGGTGGCCATCGGGACGTCCGCGACCATCGCGGCGAGGCGCTCCTTGAGCTTCCCGCCAACCAGGGCGGCGTTGCCCGCCAGTTTCTCGTCCAGCAGTGTAGTAACGGTGGCCTTCGCGGCGGCACAGGCGAGAAACCCGCCACCGAACGTCGTGCCGTGGTCACCGGGCGACAGCACCTCGGCGAGCTCGCCCCTCGCGAGAAACGCCGCGGCGGGCACCCCGTTGGCGAGCCCCTTTGCTATCGTGACGATATCCGGCACCACGCCCGACGCCTCCAGAGCGTAGAAAGTCCCGGTGCGCCCCATGCCGCTCTGTATCTCGTCGGCTATCAGCACGGCCCCGGTGCGGTCGCACGCCTCACGCGCCGCCTTCAGGAAGCCGTCCTCGAGTACGTGAATTCCCGATTCGCCCTGTACGGGCTCCACTACCACGGCGGTGGTGCTCTCGTCTACCGCGGCGACCAGAGCGGCGGTGTCGTTGATCGGCACGTGCTCGAATCCGGGGACCACGGGAGCGAACGGCTCCCACTTGGCCGGCTGCCCCGTTGCAGAAAGCGTGGCAAGCGTCCTTCCGTGGAAAGCCCCGAGGAGACAGACCACCTTGCCCCTGCGCTCACCCTTGAGGAAGTGATACTTGCGCGACAGCTTCAAGGCGCCCTCGTTGGCTTCCGCGCCCGAGTTGGCGAAGAAGCAGCGCGATCCGGGAAACGTCTCCCCCGCCAGCAGGGCCGCGACCTCGGCCTGCGGCTCCACGTAGTAGAGGTTGGTGGTATGAATCAGCCTGGAAGCCTGATCGCGGATCGCCTCGGTCACGGCCGGGTGACAGTGCCCGAGGACCGTTACCCCCAGCCCCCCCACCATGTCGAGGTACTCGCCGCCGCCGGAATCCCAGAGCCTCACCCCGGAGCCCCTCGCAAAAGCAACCGGCTGACGGTTGTAGGTCTGCATCACGTACTCCGAGTCCAGCTTCATGACGCGCTCCAGCGTGGCGTCCATCACTTCTCACCGCCCCAGTTCTCGTTCTCGACCGTTATCATCGTCCCGACACCTTCGTCGGTGAAGACCTCCAGGAGCAGCGCGTGCTCCACCGTGCCGTCCAGCACGGTGGCCCTCGCGACACCGTTTCTCACCGCCTTCAGGCAGCTCGCGACTTTCGGGATCATCCCGCTGGAAACGGCTCCGCTCTTCAGCATGCGCTCGCATCCCATCGCGTCCAGCCTGCTTATCAAGCGCCCCGAGGAGTCCAGTATCCCCTTGACGTCCGTCATGTAGATTACCTTCGACGCCTTGAGCGCCGCCGCCACCTCTCCGGCCACCACGTCCGCGTTGATGTTGTAGCTGTTCCCCCGGTTGTCGGTCCCCACCGAAGCAATCACCGGTATCAACTCGTAACTCATGAGCTCCTCGATTATCTGGGAGTTGATGTAGTCGACCCTGCCGACCCATCCGATGTCCGTCCCGTCCTCGGCAAGCTTCTTTCGCGCCATTATCAGATTGCCGTCGTCTCCGGAAAGCCCCATGGAAAGGGTGCCGTGCCGGTTTATCAGCGAGACTATATCCTTGTTCACCTTGCCTACGAGCACCATCTTCGCGATTTCCATGGTCTCGGAGTCGGTGACCCTGTGCCCTCCGACGAAGGTGACGTCCTTGGACAACCGCTTC
>CAZAIS010000130.1:0-6960 GCA_964485255.1 uncultured Acidimicrobiales bacterium
GCCCGCGCCATGTCCGGCAGGCCAAGGTACTTGGGGCAGGCTTTCATGCCGCGGTGCTGGCTGATCACCCGGGGGACCATGATGACGTCCGCGCTTTCCTTGAGCCCGACGAGGTGCCCGGCGAACACCTTCACCGGGAGGCAGGCTTCGTTGTCCGCGTACAGCGTCCCACGGCGAACGGTGGCCCCGGTGGTCGCGTCGGTAACGACAGCTTCCAGCCCGACCTCGTCGAGAAAGGAGACCCAGCAGCCGCCGTACTGGTGGAACAGCATCGCCCTGGGGACGCCGATCCTGGCATCTTGTCCCATGAACTTGCCGGTCAAGCTTTCACCCTCCAAGAATTCGCGTCGCCCCCGTCGCCGCCCGCGGGGATTCGCCGGTTCCCGTTCGTGTCTCCTGCGGCGAACCCTGCCGAGGGCATGTCCCGAGTCCCGCGCGATTCAGCTCCACGTTCCCCATAACGCTTGCGGAAGAAGTGGCAGATCTACCTCGCGTCAATCATAACAAACGGAAAGGAGAGATGGCTTGCATTGCTGGAACAGACACTGGAATGGGCGGTCCGGTAAAACTCGAGGATATGACGCGAGAGAAGCCGGGGGGTGAAAAGCGAGAAACCATGAGAGAATGCACACAAGGGCTACTCACTCTTTTTCAAGAGGGGAAGCAGAACACGCTCGACGAACGCAATTGCTATTCCGGGTGTACGAAATGGGCGACATGACCGGCAGACTGCATTTCCGGCTGATGGCGGTTGGATATGCCTTTCGCGATTATCTGGATCATAGAGACGAGGTAATCGAGGAGGCGGGGATCGGACCGGGATTCCACCTGCTCGACTATGGATGCGGCACCGGCAGCTATACAATCCCCGCGGCCGAGAAGGTTGGCGTAGACGGCCTGGTGTATGCGCTGGACCGCAATCCACTGGCTCTGCGCACCGTGGAGAAGAAGGCGTCGAGAAAAGGCATTCGCAATATAGAGACAGTGCTCTCCGATTGCGCTACCGGGCTTCCGAATGCCGGTCTCGACGCCGTCTTGTTCCTGGAAACCCTGTCAATGCTGACGGATGCCGAACGGGTTATCGCGGAGCTGCATAGAGTACTCAAGCCGGGAGGCGTGCTCGCTTTTTCCGATCATCCGATGGAGGAGAGAGACACCGTACCCAGGTTCGAGGGGGAGGGACGGTTCAGGCTTTCCGCCAGAGGAAAAAGGGTTTATCGCTTCAGTAGAATGTGAGAAGAGCCAGGCCTCTTGCTGGAAAGGAATCCGCCGGGAGGTATTTGATCTCTGATTCCGCTCCGCGTGTTCATCTTCTGACGGCGGCGCGTCGAGTCACCTCCCGCGCCTGCATCCGCCCGGGTCCGTTTGCCTGCTCCGTAGTAAAAATGTACCGTTACACGTGAGCGTGGCCGGGCGGGCGCCCGGGTGTGAGGGTCGCGCGGCCCGTGCTGGTGGGCAGACACAAGGGTGAAGGCGCCGGCGTACGGGCGCGGCGCAGCCGGGCGCTGATGAACGGTCTCCGAGGCGCGCGCTCCAGGGCCGGGCGCTGATGCACAAGCGCTGAGGGATGGGCGAGGCGCGGAAGGCAAGCTTCGACGGGACGCGCGGCGGCGTCCCGGAAAGGCGAGACATCATACATGAACGAGGGCGGACCGGACAGATACCGTGAGCTTCTGCACAGGCACGTGCCCGTGACCGCCTGGCTCCCCTCCTATGAGCGCAAGTGGCTGGCCCCCGACATCCTGGCGGGCCTGACCGTTTGGGCGCTGCTGGTCCCGGAAGCGATGGCCTACGCGGGAATAGCGGGAGTGCCTGCACAGTACGGCCTCTACGCGGCTCCTTTCGCGCTAATCGCCTACGCGGTCTTCGGGGGGTCACGGAGGCTCTCGGTCGGGCCGTCCGCGACGGTCGCCGTGGTCTCGGCGTCAACAGTCGCCCCCCTGGCCGTCTCCGACCCCAAGCGGTACCTCTCCCTTACCATAATGCTGGCCCTGATGACCGGCGTCCTGCTGATAGTGGCGGGCGTGGCGCGGATGGGTTTCGTCTCGAAGTTCCTTGCCAAGCCTGTCCTGGCGGGGTTCATCACGGGACTGGCCGTCATGATCGCCGCCGGGCAGGTGGGGAAGTTCCTGGGCGTCAGCCTGGAGGGTGAGACCGCGATCCAGAAGGTGATCAGCATGTTCCAGCAGGCGGGGAAGTGGGAGTGGCCCCCGCTGGTGGTGGGTCTCGCGTGCCTGGCCGTCCTGCTCCTGCTCCATCACTTCGCCCCGAAGGTCCCCGGCGCCCTGGTGGTGGTCGCGATCGCGACGCTCGCGATGTTCCTCCTGAGAAACCAGGTCCACTCGGTGGACCTCGTTGGGACGATACCCACGGGGCTTCCCTCCTGGCAGATGACCGGTGTGGGCCTCATGGACGTGGTGCACCTGCTGCCGGGGGCGCTCGCCGTCGCGCTGGTCGGGTTCTCGGAGTCGATAGCGATCGCGGGCGACGACGCCGGCAAGTACGACTACACCCTCGACGTCAACCAGGAGATGATAGCGGTAGGGATCTCCAACATCGGCGCGGGCCTGTTCCAGGGCTTCGCCGTGGACGGCAGCCTTTCCAAGACCGCGGCGGCGGATTCGGCGGGGGCGAAGACGCAGGTCTCGATGTTGACGTGCGGGGCGGCGACCCTGCTCACGATCCTGTTCCTCGCGACGCTCTTCAAGTACCTGCCGGAGGCTACGCTGGGCGCCATCGTCATCTTCGCCCTCAGGCGGTTCTTCAGCGTGAAGGTACTGAAGCGGCTGTGGAAATCCATGAAGGGGGATTTTCTCCTCGCGGTCGCGGCGCTCGCCGGGGTCGTCTTCGCCGGGGTCATGCCGGGCATAGTGATAGGCGTCGTGTTATCGCTGGTTCTGCTCATCAAGAGATGGAGCAGCCCCCACTGGGCGGTGCTGGGGCACGACGCGTCGGGGACCAGGTTCGCCGACGTGGCGGAGCATCCCGAGTACGAGACGGTGCCGGGCGTCCTGATATTCAGGTACGACGCCCCCCTCATGTTCCCGAACGTCGATTATTTCTCGACGCGCATCCGTGAGCTAATAGAGGAGGCGGACCCCGGCATCCGGTTCCTGATCGTCGATTGCGAGGCCATGTCCAACATGGACACGACCGCGGCCGACCAGTTCAGGACCCTCATTAAGTCCCTCGAGAAGGCGGGCGTTCGGGTCTTGATGGCGCGGGTGCACGCGCCGGTGCGCGACTTCATGCACAGGGAAGGCCTCTGGGAGGACGTCGGGGAAGCGAACGTATACGCGACCGTCCGCGACGCGGTGGCCGCCGCGGGCGCTTGACGCCCGGGGTCAGGTCTTTTATAAACCTCTGAGCTAACCGATACCGGGAGAGGCTTTCCACGACGGGCATCTACAGAAGCATACGGGCATCTGGCGACGCCGTAGGCTCCACTGTGCCCGTGAGACCGCACGGTCTTTGTCGCGCTGCGATCAAGAAATCCCTCTCGGTTGCGGGTATCTTCGGCGCCAGCGCCTTTGCGCGTCACCGAGATATCCGTACGGCCATGCGGTACATTTACAGAGCGGATTCCGCGCTTGCGGAGATGAGCGAGATCCTCGATGCAGAGCTGGCGACTGCGAACGGAACCGTAACCGTCACAGCGAACCGGTAACCCGCAATATCGGGGAGGCCCCATCATGGTTGTGACCTGGTAGATACCTGTCGAGCTCATCCCCGTTAAATCGATCAACCGTCAGCAGCCCTCCGGTTGCGTATCAATGGTGGTGCGAGACTGTCAGATGAGGACGGATCAGGTGGCATATCGAAGTACGGGGAGTTGGTTCCACTCGCGACCATCGAGCAGGCGACCGTTCCTCTTCTTCCTCGTTCCGCCCCACTGCTTGAAAAAGAAGGGTACACCCTGTTGGAGACAAGAGTCCCGAAGGTCTGATGCCCACCACTTCTCCATCACTCGGGCTCCAGGGCCTGATTCGCCACCCACAATCGCCCAGTCAATGTCACCAAGGTCAGGGTCGCTGATGGGTCCGAGGAGGGGCTCGAACGAAACAAACTTCACAGCTGCTCTACAGGACTTCAGGGAACGCAGCCGGCGCTGGTAATCATCGCGCTCCACCGTGACACCCATCCAGACATTGTCCGGCCACGCTATCTTCTCGTCCAGCTCGACAAGCCGGTCGTCTCTCTTGGTGAGTACTTGGAAGGTATGGTGGCCGGCATGGGCCATTACCCTAAATACCCGTAGAACGAAGTCGACTGGTATATCCTCATGGAAAAGGTCGCTCATGGAGTTCACAAAGATCATTCTCGGCTTGTGCCAGGCGAGCGGTTGGGACAGCACATCGGGGTGGAGCGTGACTTCGAATCCGTTCCTGTACTTTGGCAAGCCCATGGCCTTCAGACGCTTGGCCATGCGCTCCGCGTAGCAATGCTGACAACCGGCGCTGATCTTCGAGCAACCGGTAACCGGGTTCCACGTTGATTCAGTCCACTCGATCGTAGTATTAGCCATCTACTGAGAACCCCGGTTCTTATACTTGTTGAAGATATACTCAACGATATCATTCCCGGTTAGATTCTGAGTCGCGAACAAAAGGTAGTAGATCACGGAGTTGTTTCGGTTCCTCATTGGCAGCGCCTCGGAGACATACTTGAAACCCGCGATTATCTTCAGCCTCCCTCTGTAGGCATTCACCACTTCTGGGTTTGAGGCTTCCCTCTCTTCCTCGACTTCGAATATCGGCAGCGGCTCATCCTTCTCTCGATAGAACTCCTCTCGCCAGGAATCATCCCCCCAAAATGCCGTCATCCGCTCCGAGCTAATACCCGTTATCTTAGCCGGGTCCTTTCGCAGAAGGTTCCTGTTGATGTCCATGGTCGAGAAGTTCAAGAACATCTCAAGAGTGCCAAGCTTTCCGGCCCGTTCGACCACCTCCCATCGCAGATTAACCTTGTACGGATCGAGGAGCACGATTCCTCGTCTGTAGTCCTCGAATTTGAGATTCGGGAATACCTCCCCTAGCAGAATCCTGTTGCAGTCCCCTTGAGTGACCACTACGTTGCTCATTCCCTCACAATAGTGACGTAGCCTAGCAGCTTTATCACCATCCATGTCGATGAAGTAGTACTCGTGAAACGGCGGAACAACGTTCAGGGCGTTCAACGGACTGCCAGGGATATAGTCCCTCGTCGCTTTTCGCATGCATACGCCGGGTCCGCTGAACCCATCGATGTAAACGTAGGAGAAAGAAGGATTGGTCTGGACATTCATAATCTTGGAGTATTCGGCGAGATAATCCTTGACGATGTCGAGCTTGACCTCGCTCCAGTAATCGACAACGTCGTAATCATCGGTTTCAGCCATCTACAATCCCTCCTATGTACGAGTATAGCGGGCGGTAGTGACATGCTTAGCACCTTCACTCATGCAGGGCAAGAACGACTTGTTCCCTTTCAGCTGAGCACCTCGACCACCTCGGCGATGACGTGGAACTCGTCATCTCGTACATCTCCCAGAATGATCGGAGGGAAGTCTGGGTTATCCGGCAGGAGCTTAATCTCGAGGTGCCGCCAGGAACCGGCGCCGTCGCTTTCCTTTTCGCTTTCGTAGCGCTTGATGGTGAAGCTACCTCCGGTCTCCGGATCGTCGATGTCTCGATGCTGAACAAGGACCACTCGCCCCTGGCGGCTGCCCTCAACAGGGCTTAGGAAGAGAGTCAGATTCGCCGCGATGTTGTCGGGTTCGCCCTTGAGCTTCTCAAATGTATAGCATGTCCGACCTTGAACTGGTTCTTTCTTTCAAGCCGCGTGCCCCCAGGCGCGCAGAACCGTCAGCGGCGCAAAGAAAAAGACCCTGGTGACCCCCCATGCAAACTCAGGCGCTCTTGAGCTTGCGGAGTTTCATGGGCACGTAGATGCTCATGACTATGTCGAAGAGGCCGGCGACGATGGCGTAGATGCCGATCACGACCATCAGGGCGTAGACGGACTCGAACGGGAATACGAGGATCAGTATCCCGAAGAGGAAAGAGATCACGCCGAGTATCCCGATCCACCCGCGCCCGGTCTCCGGCGGGAGGTCGAACGCCGCGGCCAGCTCGACAACGCCGAGCACGATCACCCAGATGCCCACCAGCAGCGCCATTACCCAGAGCAACCCGGCGGTGGCCTTGTTCAGGTGGCCGAGGATTATGCCCCCGATGATGAAGCTCACGGCCCCCCAGGCGAAGGTCGCGAACCACTTCTCTTTCTTGAAGAGGCGCACCACGCCCCTGATGAGATCCACCAGGCCGTAGGCGAGCACGAACAGCCCGAATATCCAGAAGAACGCCTTGGCGGTTGCGCTGGGGTAAGCGATCATGACGATTCCGAAGGCAAGGGCGATCAGGCCCCTCAAGAGGAACGACCACCAACTGACGGCCACAACGTCTACATCATCCATTGACGACCTCCCTTTCAGCAATCTCCGTGCGCACCTTGAACCCTAATTCTTCCCTGCGCGGAAGGTTCCCTTCCACGCGCGTCGCGCGGCACGGCCCGGCTCAGCGGTACTCCTCGCCGATGCCGTCGGGTGAGTACTTCGGCTTCGCGCGGGGCATGGCCACGATCTCTCGTACCTCGAAACCGGCGGTGGGGTCGCAGAACGTGAGGCTCGTAGAGGGCCGCGCCACCACGGCGGTGTCGAGTCCCATGGAGGTGCCGGCGGCAACGACGACCTCCTCGTCCGTAGGAATCGCGCCGCAGTCGGCCGCCATCAGCGCCACCTCCACGCAGACTACGAGCCCCCCGGACACCAGGCGGAGGGCCTCGGTGAAGTGCTGCTCGTAGTTCATCCCCTTGAAGCGCGCGGCCAGGGACGTCCCTATCCCGTAGAACGGGATCGTGCCACGGACGACGGACGCTCCCGCTTCCTCGAGCTTCGCGCGGCATTCCTCGTCCATGTCCATG
>CAZAIS010000131.1:0-6949 GCA_964485255.1 uncultured Acidimicrobiales bacterium
TGACGCCCGTCCTTGCCCTGGAACATGACCGCCGTGCCCATTGACACGTCCAGGTACGCGCTTTTGGGCTCGCGGTTTATCTGGGTCAGCGCGCGGCTGACGAACTCCGCGACTTTCGCCTCGTCGTAAGCGACCAGCACGGGCATATTCACTTTCTTGGGCTTGCCGAGGAAGCGCCTGACGAGGCGCTCTATGACGTTCACGTTCCACGCCCTGCCGTAGGCCTCCCTGACCATCCTATCGTAGTCGATGGTGAGGCCGAGTTCCCCGGGAGTGACCGACCAGTCGTCGGCGTCGCTCTCGAGCGCAAAAGGCTCGGCCGCCATGCCCGCGAGCTTCTCCTTGCAGAGGGCGAGGGCTTCATCTTCGCTCAAACCGCTGACGTCGACGCCCCCGATCCTGCTTTCGTTGGGAAAGCGCCCGAACGCGGAGGCGTCCGACGCGATCAGGAACGGGCATAGCGCAAGCATGATAACCAGTAAAAACGCTATCCCGACGAGCAGAGTCACACGGTAGCTTCTTTGTTCCCCGATCCAGGCAACGGACCGGTACGTGATGCTGTTTGTCCTCAACTTCCCTCCGCGGGAGCACCCGGGCACCCGCCAACTTCCGTGCCGCGGCCGGAAGGCTCAATGGCTAGGCCCATTATAATGTCGGCAGGCCCGCGGTAAAGGGGGTTAGCCGGAAAAAGTGGCCGTTACGGCGTATTTTTCAACCGGCGGCGGATTTCTCGACGTCGTAGGTCAGCCAGACGATCTCTCCCCGCATCTTTTCCACGTGGGTCAGCCGCAGCCTGATGAGGCCTTCCGGGGAGTCCAGGTCGGGCCCGCGGAAAAACGACTTCGAGCTCGTGCCGCCTACCAGCACCGGTTCGACGAGCAGGCTCACTTCGCTCACCAGGTCCTCGCGCAGGAGGACCCCGTTGAGCGTGCCCCCGCTGTCCACGCGGACCACTGTTACACCGTAGCGGAGGTTCAGCTCCTCCAGCGCGGCGCGCAGATCGACCTTTTTCCTGCCTGCCACGATGACGTCGATCCCCTGTCGCTCGAGGTGCTGCAGATGCTTCGGCGGGGTTTCCTCGGAGCAGAGCGACACCCCGGCGCGCCAGTAGGGGAAGTCGAGCAGAGCGCGCCAGGAGCGTACGCGACCGCCGCTGTCGGGGATGACCAGCAGGGGCCTGTCGTCTCCGGGCTTCGGCTCGAATGGGGCGCGGTCCGGATCGTCTTCCTCCAGCTCCTCGGGCGCGAGCAGCACGGTTCCGCTTCCGACGAGGGAAGCATCCTCGTGCCAGCGGGAGACCAGTTCGTAGAACAGGGCCGCGTCGGGCTCGAACCAGTCGATCCTGGAATCGAGGCTTACGGATGTGTGCAGGATTACTTTTGGCAGCATCGAGACCTCCTGGCGGTTATCGGCAAACACATTCTACATGACGGCGACCACAGAGAATTTTCGCTTGTTTTCATCCGGCAAGCAGTCATTGCGGGTAGAATCTAGGTGAGGTATCAGCAATTGGAGGTTGCCGGATGATTTGCCCGAGGTGTGGCGCCGATAACCCCGAGACGGCCGCGTACTGCGGCCTGTGCATGGCCGGGCTGCAGGGTCAGGGCATCTCGCGGAGTGCGGGAACAGAGCCACCGATACGCGAAGACACGGAATCCCGGGCGCCTGAGAACGTTGTGCCGCCCGGCCCGCAGTTGCCACCCGGCGCGTTGCAGGTCACGCCACACGGTCCCCCGGTAAATGCCTCGGGCGGGGTCGTTCCCGCGCCCTCGGACGCCTTCGGGTACACGCAGATCCCACCCGCCGGACCGGTCCCGGCCGCGGTCGGACCGTCTCGAAAGAAATCGAGACTCGTCTGGGTGATCGGGATCGTCGCCGTCGCCGTTACCGCGGCGGTGGGCTGGTTCGGGATGGACTACATCCTCTCCCGCCCCAAGACCTTTACCAGTGGCAACGGCTCCTACTCTTTCACTTACCCCGGCAAATGGAAGAAGGCCGACTCGTCGGCGTTCGCCCTGGCGGGTCTTTCCACAAGCGGGGTCAATACGGAAGTTGCACTCGCCGACAGCAGCGCGGAGGATCCGAACCACGTCTTCTTCTCGGGGACGACCGTGGCGCCGGGCGACTGGGCGACAATCAAGGCCAGGTTGCTCGAGACCTACTCGAAGGGCATCTCCGGCAGCATGCCGCCGGGCGTTTCCGTCTCCAGCCCCACGTTCAAGGATGTCGAGATCGGTGGGAAGCCTGGCTTGAGCATCAGGTTCACTCTCACCTACCAGAAAATGACGTACGATTGCGACATGACGGTGGTGCAAAACGGGATATCCGTACAGATAATACTCATGATGGCCAAGAAACCGGGAGCCAGCCTCGACGAGTTTCAGGAAATCCTCAAGTCCATCAAATACAAATCTTGACATTCCCCGGTCAGTCCCGCATGACACGCGGACGTGTCACCACCTGAAATGAAGACCGCCGAGGCGGTTGTCCGGCAGGGGTTGTTTTCGGGAGAGTCCCTATTCTCGAGCCACGTGTTCTCGCGGCCGCGATTCTGTAATCCGGCCGCTCGTAAAACCAGTCCGGCCTCGTCCCGCCGCGCGCCGCCCGGATGAACTCGGGCTCTTCCAGTGCGGAGAATCCTCTCCGCGGGCCGCGGGAGGGCTCGCAGCCCGACCGGGGGAGAGACCGTGTCTCAACCACTCTCCGCCTGGCCCCAAACGCAATAAGAACGCGCCAAAACCGGGTTTGACCCTAAGTGTTGCGCACCTAAGTGTTGCGGGCGTAGTGAATGGTCATTTGTTCTACGAATGGATCTGAGTAACAGGTAGCGTCGCAGAGGCACGAAAAACCCGGGGTCATCGCTTCATCGAGCAGGTCGCGCCACTGGCGCCGCAGCATGTGGTACTCGGTCCGATCGCCCCTCGGCTCGCTCAACAGGGAGACGGCCTCGGTCATGAGGAACATGTCGGCGCACTTCCTGTGGACCTCCGCCGGCGCGTCCTGGTTGAAGACGAATTGAAGCCCCCTGCCGAAGACCTGGTACACGGAAAAGGCGATCTCCGGGGAGTGCAGCTCGGGGTAATCGTGGTTTGCCTCGAGCTCCATCAGAAGAAAGTGGTCGACCGTCTCGCCCAGCCTGCCGAGATGGACTCTCTTGGTTTCCGCCGGCATGTGGTGCACCGCCAGGGACGCTATCGCCACGTCGCAGGGGGACAGCTCTCCGGCGTCCTCCAGCCGCGTCTCCAGGAGGCGGACCTCCGCCCCGGGAAATGCTCGCGCGACGTTCCTGCCGGCGAGCTCGAGCATCCCGGCGGACGGGTCCATCAGCATGACCGATCCGACGCGCTCGACCTTCCCGGCGGCGATCAACGCCTCGATCAGGCGCACTCCGAGCTCGCCGTTCCCGCAGCCTATGTCGAGCATGCTGAAAGCCCCGCTGAAGGTAGGCAGCGAGCCCGAGGCAAGCTCCAGGAATCTGTCCCGCGCCGCGCACAGCTCCGGCAGCGAGGAGAAATGCACCCAGGGCTCCGGATCGCTGAACGTTACCTCGGGGATGGAAAGGGCGCCGCCCTGCCTTTCGATCAGGTCGAGCATGTAGGAGCACGCGGGCAGCGGTTCTGAGAGGCTGCCGGCCTCGAGCCATTTCCGCGCGGCCGGGATGCGCCCCTTGGCGGCCAGCATCGTGCCCACGTAGAAGTGGAAAGGGGTCCGCAGGTTCCCGGGGACGCCGCCGGCCGTATCGGCGGGTGTCATCGAGGGGTCCTGTTCCACGGCCGCCGCCAGCGCTTTCCAGTTCTCGATACCGTGCCCGGACAGGTATAACAAGACCGCTCCTCTCGCCCGTGGGCCGTCCGCCCGCGCGTCGCCCGTCCGCCCGCCGCCCCGGCTGCCGGTCCGCCCGATTGCGGACCGTTCCGCCCCCTGGTCATTCTACAACAGGCCGCGACCTCCGGAGGATGAGCGCCTGTGCTACCATTTAGACAAGGCTGACGACGACGACACAGAGGTTGAACATGTTTGGACTCGGACCGGCGGAAGTGCTGATTATCTGCATAGTTGCCCTGGTGGTCTTCGGGCCCTCCAGGTTGCCCAAGGTGGGCAAGATGCTCGGGGAGACGGTCGGCAATTACAAGAAGTTCAGGAGCAGCGCGAGCGAGATACAGACTTCAGTGAAGAAAGACCTCGAGAACATAGTCCTCGGTCCCCCCGAGAATAACTAGCGCGCCCGCGGGTCACACCCTTCAGATGTTCGTTCCCGTCGCGTTTCAAACAAGGCCGCGAAAACCGGCCTGGACGGGGATTCGCCGGCGGGTGCCGCGGGATTCAGTCACGGTGGAGTTCCGCGTAGCTCGTCATGGCGGCGATGGCGGTGCAGGCCGATTCGACGTCCAGGTAGACCATGGGGTAATCGCCCCCTCCAAGGGTACCCGGCCGCAGCCCCCCCACCCTGTCGAAGTTGGAGGCGACGTAGAGCGGGACGCCCAACTCGTTCGACAACCCGTAACACTCGGTGAGATAACCGGCGAGCTTCTCGGTCATCATGTCCCACAGCGCGCCGAGCTCCAGGCCGTGCACCACCGAGCCCTCGACCTGGACCCCCTTGGTGCGCTGCGACTCTATGAATATGAAGAGGACCGAGTCCACCTCGCCGCTCCTGATGAGGAGTTCGATGATCGGCTCGATCACCCGGAGGTCCAGGCCGGCGACGAGGTCCACCGGGTTGCCCGGCACCCAGTAGGCGGGCATCAGCGCGCGTATCTTCTTCAGTGTCCCGCTCGAAAGCGCGGGCACCTCGAGGCCCCTGTCCGAGCAGGCGTCGGACGCGATCACGCCGAGACCTCCGCCACCAGTGACAATCCCCACCCTCCTGCCGCGTGGCAACGGACGGTTCACGAAGGAGCTCGCGACGATCCCCGCCTCCCGTATCGTCCCCGTGCCGACGAGGCCCGCCTGCCGGCACACCGAGGCGAACATGTCCGCGCTCACGGCGATGGCCCCGGTATGCGAGCTGGCGGCCCGCATGCCCGCGCGGCTCCGGCCTCCCTTGAGAACTACCACCGGCTTCCGGCGCGCCGCCTCGCGGGATTTCTCCAGGAACCTGCGTCCGTCGTCGATCCCCTCGATGTAGGCGACGATTACGTCCGTCGCCGGGTCGTCGGCAAGGTACTCGAAGTAATCCTCGGTTGCCAGGTGCGCCTCGTTGCCGCTCGAGACCCCCTTGGAGATGCCGAAACCGGCGTCCAGCGCCTCGCCGATGAGCATGTTGAGGACATTGCCGCTCTGGCAGATGACGCCCACGCTCCCGGCGCGGGGGTAGAACAGCGGCATCCACGGGTACAGCTTGCTCTCGGGGCAGCAGAGCCCCTGCCCGTTGGGGCCGCACAGCACCATCCGGGCCGCGTCGGCCCGCCTGACAAGCTCCGCCTCGAGGGCGGCGCCTTCGTCGTCGAGTTCCCCGAAGCCGGCGCTGATGACCAGGCCCGCTCTGACCCCCTTGATGGCGCAGTCCTCCACCGCGTCGATCACCGCGGCGGCGGGGACCGTGAACACCGCCAGGTCCACCTCGCCGGGTATGTCGCGAACGGACGGGTAGCACTCGAGGCCGAGCAGCTCCCGGTGTCCGGGGTTAACGGGATAAACCTTCCCCTCGTATCCACCCGCGAGGAGGTTGTTGAAGCATATGAAGCCCCATTTCACCTTCGCCCCGGTCGCCCCCACGAAGGCGATCGAGCGCGGCTTGAACAGGCAGTCGAGGTTTTCCAGTCGCGCGGTCAAAGCGTTCACCCTTTCAGGATCATCGAGAGTCTCCATCGACGAGGTCCCGCCCTGTCGAGCGGGCGGGTCTGTTCGCGGCTCGAAGCGTTCTCACCCGGGCGCGCGGCCCGAAATGACATCGGCTCCGCCGTCGAAAAACTTGAATGCGATATCGTCCTTGCCGGCTTCCTTTATGGAATACATGAGCGCGTCGGCTTCCTTGACCATATCATCCAGGGACTCGGGGGCGACTTCGTACGTCACGATGCCGATGCTCAAAGTCACCGGCCACCCACGAGCCCGGGCCCCTTCCCCTACGATCCCGCGCAGCTTGGACATGGCGGACAGCGCGTGCTCGGACGCCGTCTCGGGTAGCATAACCGCGAACTCGTCGCCTCCCATGCGCGCGACGATGTCCGAGGAGCGCAGGTTGGACCGGAGCGCCTCGGCGATCATGACCAGCACGGCGTCCCCTTCCTCGTGCCCCAGGTTGTCGTTGACCGACTTGAAGTTGTCCGCGTCCGCGTACGCCAGGCTCACCGGGTGCCCGTAGCGCCTAGACCTGCCGATCTCGGTCACGGCAAGCTCCTCGAAATAGCGCCGGTTGAAGAGCCCGGTGAGCGCATCGGTCCTGGACAGCTTCTCTTCCCTGGCAAGCGATTCCCTCAACATCGTGAGCAGGATGACAAAGACGATGAAGAAGACGAACGGGAACAGCGCGTTCCAGATCGCCAGGGCGCTGCGATCGCCCGACCGAAGGATGATGTCGGTGACGAGCAGGGCCGCGCCGCTGAGCACGGCGATCGCGAGGCCAGTCACCCTGCCCACGTACCAGGACACCAGCGCTATCGGCAAGAGGTAGAAGAGGGCGGTATTGAAGTTCTGACCGATGAGGCAGTCGATGGCACCCACACCCACGATCAGGACGACCGACAGCAAAGTCAGTACCACCGGCGATCTTCTCTTGATGAAGCTGGAGAGCGCGTTCAGCCCGCTCATGCATGTCCTCCCGCGGCAAGCTCACAGGGAAGATGTTACAGCAGATGAGACGCGGGCGTGAGTCGCGCGCCCCGCCCCCGAGCATCTTTCCTTCGTTCCCCGATGAAACAGCCGGGCCTCATCACATACACATCACCAAAAAGTAAAAAGTGAACGACGCCGTTTACTTCTCCCCACTCGAAAAAGTAAAAAAAAG
>CAZAIS010000132.1:0-6942 GCA_964485255.1 uncultured Acidimicrobiales bacterium
GATTACATCCCGGACGAGGAGAAGCTCGACATGCTCGACGCCTGCAGCCAGCTCGTACTGCCGTCGAGGTCGGACTCCTTCGGCATAGTGTTCCTGGAGGCCTGGTTCTACGGCAAGCCCGTGGTGGGCGCCGCCGCGGGAGGCATACCCGGCCTGGTCAGGGACGGGATCGACGGGTTGCTGGTCCCGTTCGGAGACGTCAAGGAACTGGCGCTCTCGATACAGAAACTGCTATTGGACAAGGAGTATGCGAGGGGCCTGGGCGAGGCGGGGCGCGAGCGCGTCCTGGCCGAGTTCACCTGGGACAGGAAATACACCTTGGTGAAACGCCTTTACGAGGAGCTCGCCGGCGGGGCATAGCGCCGCCGCGCGAAAGATGCGGCGGGACGCGGATGGCGCTCGACGCCTCCGTGGCGCCTTTCGGGGCGAGCGGACAGGAGACAGCGAGATGGCGGGGAGCAAGGGCATAGACGTGGAGCAGGTCATGGAAGAGGTCAACCGCGCGGTGGCCGCTCCGCAGACGCTCCTGGCGGACTTCTGGCACGAGGACCGACCCCAGGCGCCCAACGTGGCCTTCCTGTACCCGCCCTACTCCAGGACCCTGCGGGTCAATTTGGACCTGGTGAGCCGGAACTGGGAGATAGACGGAGAGTTCGAGCTGGGCTCCCGCAGGCGGGGCGTGGGCAGGCTGGTGGTCGGCGTCAAGAAGGTCACCCGCGCTTTCCTGCGCTGGTATGTGAACCCCATAGTCCACCAGGTGCGCAAGTTCAACATGCTGGTGACCCGAACCCTGCACGACCTCTCGAACAACCTGGAGGAAGTCTCCGGCCGCCTCGCGGAACTGGAGGATGCGGACCCGGAGCGCAGGCTCGCCGAGCTCGAGGACAGGATCTCGAGGCTCGAGGGCGGGAAGGAATAGGATGGCCCCGGTTACCGCGAAGCCCGTGAGTGTCATTGTGCTGACCTGGAACGGGCTGGAGGTCACGAGGAACTGCCTTGCCACGTTGCTCGAGAACACCACCCACCCCGATTTCGAGGTCGTGGCCGTGGACAACGGAAGCACGGACGGCACGCTGCAATACCTGCGGGGCCTCCCCGGCATCAGGCTGATCGAGAACGGTGAGAACCTCGGTTTCGTGCGCGGCAACAACGTGGGAATCGAAGCAACCGTTACGGACGTCGTGCTGCTCAACAACGACACGGAGATAATCCAGGGCGACTGGCTGGAGCGCATGCAGGCGCTCGCTTACTCCGCCGACGATATCGGCATCGTGGGCTGCAGGCTCGTCAACGCCGACGGCGACCTGGTCCACGCCGGCACCTACATGCCCCAGCCCAGCTTCTGGGGGCAGGAGTACCCGGGGCGGGAGCGTGACATCGCCCAGTATTCCCGGGACCGGGAAGTCGAGGGGGTTATCGCCGCCTGCGCGTACATCCGGCGGCACTTGATCGACGAGGTCGGCATGCTCGATACCGATTATTTCTCCTACTACGAGGACACCGATTTCTGCCTGAAGGCGTCCCGCGCCGGCTACCGCACCTTCTGCTGCGGGTCCGTCACGGTCAAGCACCTGGAGAACGCCTCCACCGACGTGAACCGGATGGATTTCTCCGGGACCTTCAAGCGCTCGCGCGAGGTTTTCCTTTCCAAGTGGAAGGGTTACTACCAGGAGAGTTATTCCAGGCACCTGACCTGGCGCTCCTTCATCTCCGGAGACGGGTTCTACTCGCGCGTGAGTCGCAAGGCCCTCTGGGCGCTGGACCGCGCCCGCGTGGACGTAAACCTCGCGTTCCTCGAGGGCGTCGAGCGCGCGGAGCTCGACGACTATCGCGTCAACGACATGAAGAACAAGTGGAACGACCGCAACCGCCCCCAGGTGTTCTTCGGGCCCTGCGGCATGCTCGCCCTGGCGGACGGTTCCTTCAACATCGCTTATGTGTCCACCCCTTACGATCGCTTCGAGCAGCAGTGGGCCCGGGAGCTTGCCGGCATGGATGAGATCTGGGTACCGAGCCAGTTTCAGAAGGACGCCGTGCACGCCTCGGGCGTCAAGCGGAACACCTTCGTAATTCCCCCCGGGGTGGACCCCGATTACTTCCACCCCGGGATAGCCTCGTTCTCTCTGCCCGGGAGGTTCACCTTCCTCGCCACCGTGGAGTGGGGGGACGCATGCGCGTCCGAGACCCTGCTGCGAGCGTTCACTGACGAGTTCACCGCGGCCGACAAGGTCGTACTGGTGCTCAACGTGCGGTCCCCCCTGGGTGAGGATGACGAGACTGCGGGGTGGGCCTCGGAGGCGGCGGCGGCGGGTGGCAGCGGGGAGGTCGAAGAGGCGGTGGAAGCCATGGGCATTCCGCTCGACAGGGCGCCCGTCGTCTTCGTGGTGGACCACGACATCGAGCCGTACCAGGCGGGCTGCCTGTACGCCTCGGCGGACTGCGTCGTCGTCATCGGCCGTTCCTCGGAGCCCGGGCCCGCAGCCGTTGAGGCCCTGGCGTGCGGGGTCCCGGTCGTCGTGCCCGACTGGGGATCCTCCTCGGAGCTGATCGACGGGGTGGGGGCGATAGGCGTTCAGTGCGCCCGGGTGCTTTCGCCCTCGGCGGGACTCCAGTGGTCGGACCCGAACCACGGGAGCATGAGGGAGGCGTTGAGGAAGGCGTACGCCGAGTGCGAGGCCGCGAGGAAACGCGCGCTCGAGATCTCGGAGAAGATCCGCTCAGAGCGGTCCTGGGACAGGACGGCCGCCAGGATGATCGAAAGGCTTGATCGGATTGCCGGGGGATAACGAAAGCGGCCCGGCCGCCGGGGCGGAAGGCGTCCCGTTCGCCCGCAGAGCGCTCGCCTTCGGCGGGCGTCACTGGCACATACTGCTCCTCGCGGGGATCATGGTGGCCGCGTTTCTAGTGCGCATGCATTACCTCTCCAGGCACGCCGAGTACACGGCGGACAGCTACTATTTCCTTATCCTCGCGCGCTCTATCAGGGACACGTTCACATATACGGTCAGGGGCATAGCCCACACCAAGTACCTGCCCGGTTACCCGATATTCATCTGGTTGGGTGGATTCCTGACCGGGGGGCTCGAGCGCTCCGCGAACCTGCTGGCCGTGCTGGGCGGCACCTTCACCGTCCTGGCGACCTATGGAATCGGCAGGGAGCTCTTCAACAAGTGGACGGGGCTCGCCGCGGGCCTGCTGGTCGCCTTTCAGCCCACATTCCTCAAGTGGACCGTGCTGCCCATGACCGAGGGGCTCTTTACCTTCCTGTTCGCCGGGGGCGTCTACCTGCTCGTCACGGGGTGCAAACGGGCTTCACCCCTTCGCAGGGGCCTCGGGGCCCTGGCCGGGGGGCTGTGCTTCCTGGTGAGGTGGGAGGGCGTGCTGTTTCTGCCACTGATGGTGCTGATCGTGATCGTTTATTACAGGGACTCGCGGTTCAAGGCATGGGAGCCTGTCGTGATGCTGCTGGCGTTCGGCCTCCCCATGGGCGTTTACGTCACGCGGAATCTGATCGTGACCGGCAAGGTGACCTCGTACGTCGGGGAGTTCAGGGAGTACAGCACCAACGTGACGTTCTCCATCCTCAAGCACCGGGTGAAGGTGTACGTGTGGAACGGCATGTCGAGCGCCCTGTTCACGGTGCTCTTCCTCTTGGGCTCCGCGTGGCTGCTCGCGCGCCGGAAGTGGAGACCTTTCCTCATCACCGTGGGCTGGTACGCGCTGTTCGCGGGCTTCCACCTCTTCTGGTACTACGCCTACGAGCGCTTCATGGCCCCCGCGGTTCCGGCCGTGGGGCTGGTGATAGCGTTCATGTTCGTGGACCTCGCGGGGCTGAGCCGGAAGCTGTTAGCGGAGGGCGGTTGGTTCGCGCGCAGGGTGCTTCACGCGCCGGGCGCGGCGAGCATCCGCGTGGAAGGTGAAAGCGTCCCCGGCCCCGCAGGGGACTTACCCCCGGGAGAGTGGTCGCAACAGGTAGCGGAGGGCGGGCCCGCCGGACTGGACGATGCGGCGGACGCGGGCGGCGGATCCCGCGTGGAACGCCTTAAGCGCGTTTCCGGCGCTCAGCGGGGGTGGCTCCGGGTGGCCCGGGGGGCCTGTGTAATCGTCCTGGCGGCGCTGTTCGTAACGCTGACGTGCCACGGGCTGGCGCGGTCCGACTCGGTCATCCGGGAGAATTACCGTGCGTTTCTCGATGACCACGGGGGGGTCGAGGGGATGAAGAAGGCGGCGGAGTGGCTCGACAGGAACGCCCCGGGGCAGCTAGTCGCGGTGGACGCGGGACCGATGTTCGTGTGGCTCTACTATCCCGGGGACGTCCTGTACATGCGTGACGTCCCATGGGACCTGCCCGTCGAGCGGGGCGAGGTGGCCCTGCCCGACCGGAACGACGTCAAGGCCGGACGCGTTTACGAGGAGGTGCCGCGCCGCCTGTATGAGCGCGGAGTCCGGTACCTGGTCATAGGACAGACGGAGGAGGGGCTCGACGACGAGCTTGCGCTGTTCGGGATAGTCGGACCCAACAGGGCTCACGTGAAAGAGGTAGCCCGCTGGACCACGCGTTACACGTTCCCGGAGCCCCACGACCTTACGACAGCGGTCTTCGAGGTATTGCCTCCCGGCTGAACGAATCATTAGTGGAGGTGTGAAGAGGCCGCCCGGGGGCCTCTGGCACCTCGCCGTTTCCTACGTGATGGGGGTGCAGGTGGCGGACGCGGCAGTGGGCGCCCTGGCGCTCGAAGAGGATGAGACCTCGCGCGAGGCGCAACAGGAGGCCGCCGGGGCGCTCTCGGAAACACGCAAGGCCAGAATATTCATAGCCCTCCTGTTGGTGATGGTGGCTGCTTACATCGCCACGTTCCTTACCCTCTCGCTGCTGCGGTACTCGAACTTCAGGGGCTCGAGCTTCGATACGGCCATCTTCAACCAGGTGATCTGGCTCCTGTCGCGATTCAAGGCTCCGGTGAGCACGATCAGGGGCATGAACCTGTTTGGGGACCATATGGCGCCGATACTCTTTCTCCTGGCGCCGCTGTACTGGGTTCGGGCCGAGGCGACGGTCCTGCTGACCGTGCAGACCATCGCGCTGGGGGTGGGGGCGATCCCGGTCTATCTCATCGCCCATCGCAGGCTAAACAGCCGTTGGGTTGCCCTGGGCTTCGCGGGGGCGTACCTGCTTTACCCGGCGACACAGCACGTCAACCTCGCGGACTTCCATCCCGAGTCGCTCGGCCTCGTCTTCCTTCTGTTCGCTTTCTACGCGATCGAGAAGCGAAAATTCTCCTGGTTCTACGTCTTGTGTGTGCTCGCAGCAATCTGCAAGGAGGACATGGTTCTCGCGGTCCTCGTGCTGGGCATCATCGTTTATTTCATGTACGACAAGCGGGCGGGCAAGATCGTGACGTTCGGCTCTCTGGTCTATTTCCTGGCCTCGGTGCTGTTCCTGATACCGCATTTCGCGCCCGCCGGGTACCAGTACTCGGGGCGGCTCCGGAGCTTCGGCAAGAGCACGACTGAGGCGGTCAAGAACTTCTTCATCCACCCCCGGAACACGTTCAACGTCCTGGCTACCCGGGTGAACCTCAAGTACGTGTTCGACCTGCTCATACCTGTCGCTTTCCTGTGCGCTTTCGCGCCCGTCTACCTGCTCCCCGCCCTTCCGGCCTTCTTCCTCAATATCATCAGCGATTTCCCGCCGCAGCACACGATCGGCGGGCAGTACACCGCGGCGATCATACCGTTCGTTTTCATAGCCGCGATCTTCGGCCTCAAGAGGTTCACGAAGTGGTCACAGGGAGGGTTTCGCTCCAGGTCGGTGGCGCTCGGCGTAACGGCGATAGTACTGGCCTGCTCGATCGCGGGCAACTTCTACTTGAGCCCGAGCCCGCTGTCGGCCGAGTTCCGCGCGGCGTCCTACGGCTCAGACAAGCACATAAGGGCGATCCGCGAGGGGCTGGACCTCCTGCCCGCGGACGCTTCCGTTTCGGCGCAGACGTTCCTGCTCGCCCACCTCTCGAGCCGCGAGAGGATATATCAGTTCCCCGAACCCTTCAGGTATCTTCTCGACAGGAGAACTTACAACCGGCTCGGGGAGATGCTCTCCACGGTCCAGGAGGACGCGGAGAGGATCGTCTTTCCGGGGACGTACAGGATGAAAGACATGGGAAAGAGCATCTCGCCCGAGTACGTGGTCCTCGACTCCGGTTCCCACTTCACCCTGACGAGGGACGTCTACAACAAGCTTGTCTCCCGTCTCAAATCGTCGGCCGGCTACAGGTCCATCTTCAAAAAAGACGGCGTCCAAATCCTAAAAAAGACTTAACTTTTCGGGGTCAGGTCTAGAAAGTAAAGTATTATCAAGTGCGCTTGAATGGTCCTTACCAGACTTAACTTTCTAGACCTGACCCCGAAAAGTTAAGGAGGGGTGCTTGAGAGAGCGGTGGGATAGAAGGGACTGGCTTATCCTGCTGGGGCTCCTGGCCCTGGCGGTCCTGGCGTGGTCCCGGGTGCTTTTCGTGAAGGACTGGTCTTTCGGGATCGAGACCGATTTTGTGAGGCAGTTCTACCCCGCCAGGGTATACGCGGTGAACTCACTGGCCTCGGGGAGCTTCCCGCTGTGGAATCCGTACGTCCTCAGCGGCCAGGCGTACTTCGCCTCGTACCAGACCGCCATGCTCTATCCGTTCAATCTCCTGATGGTGGGCGCCTACGCGGCCGCCGGCGCGGCCTTTCCCCTGAAGGCGATGGTCTACTTCGTCGTATTCCACTTTTTCATGGCCGGAGCTTTCACTTACCTCGCGGCACGAGACCTGGGCGCCGGGAGGGCCGGCTCGGCCGCCGGCGCGGTCACGTTCATGTTCGCGGGGTACATGGTCGCCCACGCCGGCCACATAAACCAGGTGTCGGGGGCCGCGTGGATCCCGCTGATCTTCTTCCTGTTTAACC
>CAZAIS010000133.1:0-6934 GCA_964485255.1 uncultured Acidimicrobiales bacterium
CTCTCGTACATCGCGTCGAAGTACTGACAAGCGCGTTACGGCAGTCGCGGGCCCGCGCGCGACGCGGCAAGACAAGAACCGCCCGCCGGCTTCCGCCTTCGGGCGGTTCTCGCTTGTCGCTATGAATACGGTGCCGGGAGCGTCCTTCGGCGGTCCCCGTCGCGCGGGGCCGCCCGGCCGCCGGGGCCTCGCCTCAGGCTCATCCCCCGGGTGAAACAGCCAGGAACATCGAGAGCTTGAGCACCTCGGGCGCGTGCAGCAGGCCCTCGACCTTTATCTGGCCGGACATGAACTTCTTCACGACCTCCTGGCCCTCGGGGGTCATCAGGTACTGGACCGTCTGAAGCCCGGCCCCCATCTTTGGCAGCTCCATGAGCACGTCGTAATCGCAGGCGAGCTTCATGTCACGGTCCGGCGCCACGCCGGGGGCGATGGTCACGCACCCGTTCGAGAACGTCATCGTGATGGCGGACTCGGGCTCCTCGATGGGCTCGATCGCGATCTTGAGGTTGATGCCGTTCAGTATCCTTACCTTGTCCGGGTCCTGCAGGTAGCCCCCGACCATGTTCTCCATGACCAGCCCGACCCCGCTCAGGTTCTCCTCGTCCTCGAGCTTGAGCCTGTCCTCGGGAGCGCACGTGCACGGCGAGGCCGGGGGCTTCATGAACTTGGTGTAGGCAGCGTATCCCGCCGCGCCCGCGAGACTCAGAAGGACAAACCGCCTGAACCTCTTTTTCTTGCGTTCTTTCTTGGTCTTCTTCAACGTCGCACCTCCGCTATTTTGTCTTCAATACACGCAACGTTCCTCGTCAAATGGAAATGCACCCGCCAACGGACGGCGGGTGCACGTTCTTCTCGCCGTCTCGATCTCAGTCGTCCCAGCCGCCGATCGTGTCGGTGCCACCCCACCTTCCATTGTTATACATGGAGCGCTCGACGATGATCTTCTCGCCCTCGGTCCGGCTCTCGACCAGGATCGAGGCCCAGGCGGAGGCTCCGGCCGGGTACCTGTCGGCCATGTTATAGGTCTTGCGTGAGTTGGCGGGTACCGTGTCGGTAAAGACCACGTTTTCCTGCCCGCCCATGTTGAGGTAGCTGACCTGCACCTCAACGTCCACCGCGTTGGGGTTTTGCACCAGAGTGAACGTCTCGCTTCCCCCGTCGTCGGGAGTTATGCCTCCGTCCGGCAGGAACCAGGTCATGTGAGCGGCGCTCGTGCCGATCGAGTCGTGGGTCGCCTGGCCGGCTACGCCCGGCAGGGACCAGAACATCGACCGCTCGGCCACTATTGGCTTGTTCGCGCTCACGCGGGTGGAGAGGTCCTTGTTCGGGTGCGCGTCGTTCACCCGTACGGTCTTGCGTGAGTTCGCGGGCATGGTAAACGGCTCGTCGGCCACCGGACCTTCGTTGGTCATGTATGTCAACGTCACATTCGCCGGCGTCGCGTTCGGGTTCTGGATGAGTACGTACGTGGTGAAACCCCAGGCCGTCGTGCCCTCGGCCAGGTAGAAGTCCTTCGCCGGCTCGAGGGCGCCTATCGACTCGTGTCCCTCTCGCCGTCCGGCATCGCCGGCCCCGGCGGCCGGCCAGTACGTGTACATGGCGCGCTCCGGGATGACGCCCACGTTGCTGTCGACCTTGATGGACGCGTCCGCGTTTCCGATCTCATCGACCAGGTTGTAGGTCGCCCGGGAGTGCGCCGGGACCACGTGGTTCACGGTCTTGGGCCCGACTCCCTCTATCATGTAGGTCACGTCGCAGGACGCCTCGACGTCGCCGGGGTTCTGTATGAGCAGCCAGGTCTCGAAGCCCCAGTTGGAGGAACCCTCCGGCAGGTACCACGTTGTCGATGGCGCCGTCACCCCGATCGAGTTGTGGGCGCCCGCCGTCTGGCCTTCGCCCGAGTGCCACGCCATGGTGCGGTCAACCGCGATCGTCTCTCCCTGGACGCACTCAACCTTGGTCGAGAAATCGGCCTCTCCGACGGTCTCGACGGGTGAGACGACCGCCTGGCTCATCTTGGGCAGGCCGACGGCCAGTTCCTTTGTCGTCCCGTCCGCGAGCATGTAGGTGACGTTCGCGTTGAGATCCTCGTCGTTGGGGTTCTGGATGCTGATCGCGGCGCCGAAGCCCCAGGCGCTCGAGCCCTCGGCGAGGTACCACGTCGAGTACTTGTCGCTGAACGCCGCCGATATGGTGTGGTTCGCCTTGACGTTCCTGAACGTGTAGTCCTTTACCGTGCCCAGGTGCACCCCGCCGTCTATCACCACGTCGGTCGTGTGATAGTCTTTGTCCGGGGTTATGGCCAGGGCCAGGTTGTCTCCGTCCATCACCTTGACGGTGCTCGTCGCCGCCGGCGCCCGGCCGGCGCCGCCCCCGGGCCCCGGGAGAACCGGTATGATCCTGCCGTGGGCCCCCGCGTTCAAGGTTATCGTGTGCACCGCCCTCACCCGGAAGCCGCTCGCCAGTTGGATGGGCACCTCGGCCCCGGTGACGACGTTCACGTTACGCAGGCCCGGCTTCGCGTTGGGCGCGATGGTTATCCTGGCCGTCGCGTGCGTCGCGTCGGTGACCGTGGTCGAGTTCACGGTGATGCCGCCGCCCGAGAACTGGGCCGCGCTAACGCCGTTCTGAAAATTGGTCGCGATTCCCACGATATTGACGTTCATCGTCTCGCCCTGGCCCGCCCACGACGGCGTCACCGAGGATATTCTCGTCACGCCGCCCTGGAAGACCAGCCCGCTCTGGCCCGCGAACCAGACCGAGTCGGGGCCGGTCGCCACGGCGACCCTGAACCGTCCACCCGCCGGATCGACGTTGAAGCGCGTCCAGGTGGTGCCGTCGTAGTGAGCGGCATACTGATCGCCACCCGTTATCCAGATGTCGTTCGCGTTGATAGCGCTGATGGACGAGAGGCGGTCCGCCATGGGCGAAGGAGTGACGGCGGTCCAGTTCGTGCCGTCGTAGTGGGTCAGATACCCGTTGTTTCCTCCGGCCCATACATCGTTGGGGGCAATGGCCTTGACGCAACGCATGGGCTGACCGGCGAAGGTTTCCACGTCGTCCCACTTGGTCGCGTCCGTGCCCCTGAACAGGATTTTCCCGTCGGCGCCGTCGTACCCGGCCGCCCACACGTGGTCGGCGTCGCAGCCGCTGACCGATTTCAGGGTTATGCCGGCCGGAGCCCCGCTGTGATCGTCGACCCAGGCGCCGCCGTCGAGCTTCCAGATGTTGCTCGCGTCACCGACCGCCCACACGTTGCTCGCGTCCAGGGCGTACGCCCCGCTGAAGTTGTCGGTGCCGGCGGGCGCCTTCTGCTCGACCCAGTTCGCCCCCGGCGTACCGTTGTGGAAGTAGATCGAGAGTTGGTCGCTGACCCCCCAGATGTGGTTCGCGTCCGACGCGGCGAGCCCCGCGATGAAAAAATCCACCGGGATATTCCCGTTCTCCATCGCCCAGGAGTTCCCGTTGTACCTCATGACCGTGTTGGTGCCGCCGCCGATCCAGACGTTGCCGGGGCTGAGCGCGCACCCCGCCCAGAGGGGTGGAGCTGTCGGCATCGCCGGGTTCTGGGCGTCAGGGAGCTTCGTGAAGCCCCACGGCAGCTCGGCCAGCGCCGGGGTCGCCGCGAGGGCCAGAAGCAGGACGATGAGCGCGCACGCGGCCGCTATCGATAAGGTCCTTCTGGTCAGTACAGTCATAGCGCAGTCTCCTTTACTCGAGGGAGGAAACGGGAGCCGGCCTCCCGCGAGGAGGGCCGACCTGACAAGAAAGGCGTCCGTCGGATGAACGCCTCTTGGTGTCTCGTATCTTTCAGGTCTTCCTTTCCAAGCACGGGAGGCGCAACCGTTTCCAGTCGCACCCTATCGGCACACCGCCCCTGGCAAATACTTTAGAACGGTCTGCTCGGAATCCCCTTCCAAGGGCAAAAGCTAACACCAAGGCAGGGGACTGTCAACCTGGATGACCGGCGCGGGAAGGCGCCCGTTCCGGTTTCCGCGCGCTTGACAAGGCCCCTGCGCCGCCGTACGTTAAGCAAGGTTTCAGGGGGCTGCCCGGGTCTTCGGCCCCGCGGCGCAAGACGGGGGTCAAGACCGATCGGCCGCGCGACCGCCGGGCCTCCCCCGACCGGAAAGGAGAGGGGAACAGTCAAGCGTTTACGTCTGCTCTTGATAATACTGTCCGGCGTGTTCCTGGTAGCGGCGGCCGTCCTCTTTATTCTCAGCTTCAGCCTTCACCCGGACAGGGTCGTGCTGACCACGAAGCAGGTCGAGGCGATGCCCCGAGTCGAAGGAAGCTACCGCAGCATCAACAACTGGAAGACCGTTGAGACCTTCCGGTTCGAGGGAGTTCACCTCACGGAGCTGCTCGACAAGTGCGGCGTGGACAGCCCTTCGGCCACGGTGCGCGTCATCGCCCCCGACGGTTACTTCTGGCCGAAGGTCGGCACGAAGCTGACCGTCGCCGACCTGGCGCGCGAGAACCCCCTGGGTCTCCGGCCCATAATCGCCTACGCTGAAGGGGGTGGGAAGCTCGATGCCGAGCCCGACGGAACGGGACCCTTGAGGTACGTGGCGCCGCAGTACGACCCGGGCGATACGAACAAGCCGTCCTGGGTATCAAACCTGAGGCTCATCGAGGTCGGCCCAAGGCCCAAAGGGTTCAAGGCCCTCAACGCGAAAAAGGTGCCGGTTGACCAGATCTGGGTCTACGGGAACGTGAGCGGCCCCGGCCCCGTCAAAATATGGATACCTATTGTCGCAGGCGGCATCGGGCTGGTGATGCTGGTGTCATTCTTTGTTTTATATATACCAGGCCGCGGCAAGGGAGGCGCCCCGGAGAAACAGAACGGTCCGGCGAAGCCGGCCGGGGTGGCCGTCCTGCTGATCATCGCGCTGGTGGGCGGCGTCTGCTCGCTCGCGGCGCCACGGGCCACGGCGGCGGCGAGCGTCACCTTTTCCATGGACGAACTCAAGGCGATGCCCTCGTTCTCGGGCCACTACACCTTCCTGAAGCAGTTGGAGCCTTACACATATTACGAGGCCGACTACAAGGGGGTGGCGCTCTCTACGCTGCTGGACGCGTCGCTGCGCGTGGACGCGGGGGCCTACCAGGTCGTTTTCAGGGCCCGCGATGACTACGTCGTTACCTTGAGCCTCGACGAAGCGCGCGCGACTTACCCCAACGGGCTCAAGTGCATAGTCGCCTTCGAGAAAGGCGACGGAAAGGCCCTCGCCGGTGACGAGGGGCCCCTGCGCCTCATCGTTCCACAGGTCAAACCCGGCAGGCGTAACGAGGGGGGCGACGCCAACACTCCAAAGTGCGAGCGCATGCTTGCTTCAATGGAAGTATCGCCCGTCCCGCCGGGTGTCCCGGTTCCCTCACCCGCTTCCGTTGCCAGGGGGTCGCTTGCCGTTTACGGTTCCGTCTCCAGGCCGCCCGCTCCCGCGCCTGCACCGGCGCCCGCTCCCGCGCCTTCACCGGCTCCTGCGGCGGCCGACGCCCCGGAGCAGGCCGCTGTGGGCCAGGAGGCCGCTTCCGCGCGATGGAACAGCGAGGCGGTCGTCTCGCTGTTGGGCGGGGGCCGCGGCTTCGCCATAACCGTCGGCGGCGCGGCGGCGTCGATGTTCGCTCCCTCGGGTTGCGCCAGGTTTCTAAGGCGCGTCTTCTTCAAGCTGGGGTCCGGAAGATGAGACGTTACAACCTCGCTCTTCTGGCTATCACCCTCGCGGTCTGCGCGGGACTCGTCGCGGGATGCGGCGGTGGGAGCTCCGAGCACCTGCTCCAGAGCGAGAAGAAGCTCGCCGGGATGTACGAGGCCTGCAAGAAGATCACCCTCGTTGATGGAGACGCGAGGAAGACTATCGAGACCGGCAGCCTGCCTGCGCTCGGGACCATAGAGTCCACCGCCGTCCTCAAGCGCTCGAACGGCATGACCCGGACCGACAAGTGGAAGGGAACGCCGCTGGGCGCGGTCCTCGACGCGAACTCCGTCGCGCGGCCCTTCAAGGAGCTGAAGGTCGAGGCATGGGACGGGTACGTCGGCCGCGTGAGCTACGAGATCGCTACCGCGCCGGACACCATGCTCGCATACAAGATGAACGGCAAGCCCATCGCGAAAGAGGACGGCCCCGTCCGGCTCGTCGTCCCGAGCCAGGACGGCTTCTACTGGATTCGCATGATCACAGAGATCGAGGTGCTGCGGTGAGGCGGGCCTCCGCCGGAGCGCTTGTCCTGGTAATGCTGCTCGCGCTGAGCGCCTGCGGCTGCGGGGGGGCGGGTTCCGGCTCGTCCAGGAAGCCGGTCGTGCTGGCGACGACTACCAGCACGGAGGACTCCGGGATTCTCGAGGAGTTCATCAGGCGCTTCGAGTCCGGGAACCGCGACTACAAGGTGAAGCCCATCGCCGTCGGCAGCGGGGCCGCGCTCTTCATGGGCTCAAACGGTGACGCCGATATCATGCTGACCCACGAACCCAGGGCGGAGAAGGAGTTCGTCGAGCAAGGCAACGCCGAAAGCCAGTTCAAGCTGATGCACAACGGCTTCATAATAATAGGCCCGGCGTCCGACCCGGCGCGCGTGAAAGGAATGAAGGACGGGGCCGCGGCCATGAAGGCCATCGCCGGGAGCGGCGCGGGATTCCTCTCCCGGGCCGACGCCTCGGGCACCAACGCGATGGAGATGACGTTGTGGGAGCGCGCCGGGGTGAACCCGGCGGGGCAGCCCTGGTACCTGGAAAGCGGCCAGGGCATGGGCGAGACCATCCGCATCGCCGATGAGAAGCGTGTCTACACGATCAGCGACAAGGCGACCTTCATAGTCATGTCACCCTACATCGAGCTCGTGAACATGGTGGAAGGGGACCCGACTATGCTCAACCAGTACACCGTGACAGTTGTCAACCACGAGAAGTTTCCCCGCGTGAACAACAAGG
>CAZAIS010000134.1:0-6908 GCA_964485255.1 uncultured Acidimicrobiales bacterium
ACCACCTTCGTCATCGCGCACCGCCTGTCCACCGTGCGCGACGCCGACGAAATCGAGTCCGTGGTAAAGCTTGCGAACGCTTCCAGGACCCCCCTGATCCCGGTGAGCTCCGGGCCGCCACGCTTCCGCGGCGATACGGTTCCCGAATACGGGGGCATAGTCGTTGACCTGTCCCGCATGAGCGCGATACGGTTTGTCGATCGCCCCGACAGGGTGGCAATGATCGAGCCGGGTGTCAGGTTCGCCGAACTGCAGTCGGCGCTCCGGAAAGAAGGCTTGAAGCTCCCGGTCCCCCTGTGCCCGAGGGATACGAAATCGGTGCTAGCGAGCTTCCTCGAAAGGGAGCCCCACACCATTCCCAAGTACCACCTGGACCACACCGAGCCGCTCCTGTGCGCCGAAGTTGTCTACGGGACAGGTGACCTGTTCAGGACCGGGGAGGGTGGCGGGCCGGGCACCATCGAGGAGAAGCAGGAGGTCGGGTGGCGCCAGAAGCTGAAGCTGGAGCCACAGACCGAACTCGTGCGCGTCCTCCAGGGATCCCAGGGGACCATGGGCATCGTCACCTGGGTAACCGTGAGATGCGAGGTCATGCCGAGCGTCCAGAGGGCCTTCCTCGCAACCGGGGAAGGCCTCGGGAGCCTGCTGGAATTCGCCTACAGGCTCACCAGGCTCAGGATCGCGGACGAGCTGCTGATTCTGAACGCGAAAAACATTTCTTCGATCATGGCACGGGGAGCCGCAGACGTCGATAAGCTGTCGGACGCCCTGCCCGCCTGGCTACTTCTCTTTTCAGTTTCGGGCTATCACTACTTCCCGGCCGAGAGGCTTGACCTGCAGGAGAAAGAGGCAAAACGGATCGCCCGGACGCTGGACGTATCCGCCGAGAGCTCAATAACGGGGATCAACGCCGAGAACGTGCTGGAAACCGTGACCACGCCTTGCGACGGCGTCTACTGGAAACTGCGGGAGAAAGGCGGCTGCCAGGATATCGCCTTCCTGTCCTCGTATAACGATGTCGCCAAGCACGTCTCCATCATGGAAGAGTGCGCGAGCAGGCACGGTTTCCGCCCGGCCGACGCGGGCGTCTACGTGCAGCCGGTCTGCCAGGGGCACGCCTACCACTGCGAGTTCAGCCTTTTTTACAATCGGGCCGATCCGTCAACCCGGCGGAAGGTGCGAGACCTCTACCTTTCCCTTGGCACGACGCTGATGGCGAACGGCGCTTTCTTCTCGAGGCCTTACGACCTGCTCGCGGACCACGCTTTTCGCCGGGACGCCGTAACGAGGGAGACGCTGAAGAAGGTGAAGGACGTTTTCGACCCGGCGAATATTCTGAACCCCGGAAAACTCTGCTTCTGAGAGGAGTCGACGATGGCGCTTGAAGATTATGAGTTCGGAGCGAAGTACTGCACGAGGGGCTCCATATGCAAGTGGATTCCCCTGGATTTCATCAAGAGCTGGGAATACGCACAGTGCTGCCCGGCCATCAGCAGGTACGATTTCCACGTGTATTCGGGCAGCGGCCGGGTAATCGCCGCCCTCTCGCTCCTCCAGGACAGGGGACAGATAACTGAGGACCTCAAGGAGGCAATATTCAAATGCCAGCTCTGCGGGGCCTGCCAGACGTCCTGCCACTGCATCACCGAGCTCGTGGAACCCCTGGAAATCGCCCGGGAACTGAAGTTCAGGTGTGTAGAGGAAGGCAAAGAAGTCAAAGAGCTCGCCGCCCTCAAGAAGAGGACCGTCCGGATGAAAAACTCGCTGGGAAAACCTCAGGCCGACAGGGGCAAGTGGGCGGAAGGGCTCGGGCTCAAAGACGCGACCTCTGAAAAAGTGGACGTCCTGTTCTTCGCCGGCTGCAAGGTGTCCTTCGACGAGTCGTCATGGCCCGTAGCCAGGGAGTCGGTGAGACTCCTCAAGAAAGCCGGCCTCGACATCGGAATCGCGGGTGAGGCGGAAACGTGCTGCGGGGGCCGTCTGTTCGATATGGGATACCGGGACGAACTGCCCAAGCACGCGAACAGGCTGCTGCGCGTTCTGAAAAAATCGGGCGCGGGCACGCTGGTAACCCCCTGTGCCTGCTGTTACGGCACCTTCAAGCAGTTCTTCCCGATGGCCGGAAAGGAGTTCGAGGACGTCGAGGTACTGCACGTATCGGAGCTGTTGGACCGCCTGGTCCAATCCGGGAAGCTCGAATTCAAGAAAAAGGTCCCAATGCGTGTCACCTATCACGATCCATGCCACCTTGGAAGGCTTGGCGAGCAATACGAGCCATGGGAAGGCGAGTACGTGAAGAAGCTCGGTGTAATGTGGGCGGCCGAGCCCGATAAACAGGTCAGGAGAGGGACGGAAGGGGTGTTCGACCCCCCGAGAAACGTCATCGAGCACATTCCCGGAACACAGCTCGTCGAGATGGAAAGGATCAGGGAATACGCCTGGTGCTGTGGGGCCGGGGGCGGGGTCCTCGAAGCCTACCCGGACTTCGCCGAATGGACGGCCTCCCAGCGGCTGGACGAAGCGATCTCGACCGGCTGCGAGGCGCTCGTCACGGCGTGTCCCTGGTGCGAGACGGTTTTCAAGCAGGCCCTTGCTTCGCGCGGGGGTAACACGCTCAAGGTGCTGGACCTCGCCGAACTGGCGGGAATGGCCGTTTGAGGCGGGCAGGTTGCCGCGCGAGCTTTCGTCGGCGCAATGACGGGGAGGTTAGTTGAAATGGCTCTTCGGGAAAACTCTGAAGCCTACCAGGCTCTGGTGAATATCGTCGGAAGCGAGAACATCACCACGGACCCTGTCTTCATCGACACGTATCTCTGGCAGTGGCTGGCCGACCTCGTGGGCGAGAAGGCAAACGCGTTCATGCCCATAAGGCCTGAGGCGATCGTACTGCCGGGGAGCACCGGGGAGGTCCAGGCTATCGTCAGGGTCTGCAACCGCTACGGCCTGAAGTTCAAGGCCCATTCGACGGGATGGGTTTACGTCGCTGCTCCTCTCTCCGAACAGGTCATCATCCTGGACCTGAGGAGAATGAACCGGATACTCGAGATAAACACGAAGGACATGTACGCGGTGGTGGAGCCGTACGTGAGCGGCGCGCAACTCCAGGCCGAGATAATGCGCAAGGGATTCAACTGCGAGATCAACGCCGCGGGAAGCAACACGTCGGTCCTGGCTCAGGCCTGCGCCGGGTTCGGCGCCGGTTACGGCAACTACCAGGTCGGCTACGGGTCCGGGACCGTGCAGGGGGTCGAGTGGGTCCTGCCGGACGGGGAGTTGCTCGAGATGGGCTCCCTGGGTTCGGGATGCGGGTGGGTGTCCCCGGAAGGACCCGGGCCCGGCCTCAAGGGCGTCATGCGGGGCCACCTCGGGACCATGGGAGGATGCGGCGTCTTCACGAAATGCGCGATAAGGATCTACCACTGGCCCGGCCCGCCGGAACTCGAGCTCGAGAATATAACGCCCGGCCAGGTGCGCATCAAGGAATACCCCGAGAACATCGCGCTGTACTTCCTCTACTTCGAGGACTACGAGAGCAGGCAGGACGCGCTCTGCTCGATAGGAGAGGAAGACCTCGGGTACGTGCTGGGTTTCGTGGGACGGGGGCTGGCTACGATGTCGTTGGGGGATACCAACTCCGAGGCTGTGGCACTCAGGGAAAACCTGTTCGACGCGCTTCCCTCGATCTCCTTTTCGATCGTCCTTGCCGCGGGCTCGACCGAGGAGCTCGACTACCAGAAGAAAGTGCTCGAGCAGATCCTCGAGGACACCGGCGGAAAGATAATGCACCTGCTGGGTCAGCCTCCGTTTCTCGATACTTTCACGACCCATTACATCAAGGTGGGGTCCCTCGCGGCACACGGAGTATGCGGGAGAACGGGAGCGTTTCTCTGCTCGCCCGCTTCCGCCGCGCTCTCGCGCCGCCTGGTCGGCCCGGTCGAAGCCCTGTCGATCGAGGTCAAGAAGAGGTTCATCGAAAGCGGACAGCTCGTTGACGACGGCGGAGAGGGGACCTGGGGGGTCATCTGGGACCACAGCCACGAGACCTACATCGAGAATCTCGTCGAATGGGACCCCACGGACCCGGAGTCCGTGCAGGGGCACATAGATCTCCAGACGGTCATGAACAAGGAGACGCTGGAGAAGCTGAACTATTACTCCGCGCTCGGGGCTTGGGTGGAAGAGATCGGGCAGATGAAAGGCGAGGACCTGGAGAAGCTCCAGGCCTACACGGCATCCGACCTCGTCGATCCCGATAAGCGGAAAGAACTGGCGAAGCTGCATTCGCCGTACGACGCGAACCTCGGCCCGCTCCTCGGTGACTTCCACGTATGGATGAGGAAGATAAGGGCCCGGCTCGATCCCAACAACGTCGGGGACGCCACCCCCATTTAGCGCGATTCCTGCCCGGTTCCCTCATGAGAAGTCGGGCCGGGTCGAAGGGAGTGATGTCATGACGTAAGAGAAAGCGAACCCGTGACATGCAAAGGAGGGAGACACGATGCCGGTAGAATATGGGACGAAAGAATGGGAAGAACTCTACGAG
The DNA here is from genome assembly GCA_964485255.1 of uncultured Acidimicrobiales bacterium. Lineage (GTDB taxonomy): Bacteria > Actinomycetota > Geothermincolia > Fen-727 > Anoxymicrobiaceae > CAZEJS01. The sequence goes on from CAZAIS010000134.1 coordinate 4,544, forward strand.
AAGATCCTCGAGGACCGCAAGTCCGCCCCCGAACCCTACATATTGGCGACGCCGGAATGGGTGCACGAGTACATGAAAAAGATTAACGAGGACGGCAAGTACAGGGAGGTCGGCAAGAAGTGGGCCAGCGACCTGGCCCTGGGAGTAGGCGCGAAGCCCGAGGCCGGGATAGACGAGGAGATATTCCTGCTGCTGGTGCTGTCAGAGGGGGAATGCAAGGACGCGAAGCTCGTCCCGAAGGAGGCGGCCGAGGCGGCCCCCTATCTCATGAGCGGGTCTTACGACATCTGGCGGAAAGTGGTGCGCGGTGAGGCCGAGGCCCTCAAGTCCGTCATGCGCGGCGAAATGAGCCTCAAGGGAGACCTCGGAAAGATCATGAAATACGTGGCGGCGACCAAGAGGCTGGGAGACCTGTCGGGATCGTTTGAGGCAAGCTGGCCGGAGGAACTCAGCAGCGAAGACCTCGAAGAGTTCAGGGCTTCCTTCAACGAGTTGCGAGTACAGCTCGGCCTCTGATCTCGGGGCCGCCGAATCCGGCTTGACGGACCATTCCCGGACGGAATGAGCCAGGATAGAGGGACATGACCGTGAACTGGCCTTACGCGAAGACCGCCGTAATAACCGGAGGGGCATCGGGTATTGGAAGGGCACTGGCCGTCGAGGCGGCCCGGCAGGGCTTCAAGGCCGGGATAGCCGATGTCAACATGGTTGAGGCGGAACGCACTCTCGAGATGGTTGAACGGGCCGGCGGTTCCGGCGAGGTTTTTCACTGCGATGTAAGGGACCTGGATAACGTGCTGGCAATGTCGGACCATTTCTTCGACGCCTGGGGTGAAGTCGGCCTGCTCGTGAACAACGCGGGGGTCGCGGCATTCGGGCATGTCGGCGATATCCGCGTTGAGGAATGGAAGCGGGTGATGGAGACAAATCTCTGGGGAGTAATTCACGGTTGCCACGCATTCATCCCGAGGATGAAGAGCCAGAAAGGCGGGCACATAGTGAACACGGCGTCCGTGGCGGGGATAGCCCCTCCCCCTCAAGAGGCGCCCTACACCCTGTCCAAAGCGGGGATCATCAGCCTCTCGGAGACCCTCAAGGTCGAGCTGGCGCCATTCAACATAGGCGTCACCGTACTGTGCCCGATGTCGGTCGATACGAAGATAATCGAACGCAGCAGCGACGCGGGCGATTATTCCAAAGAGATGTACACCACCTCACTGAGCAAGGCGAGGATAACGCCGGAACAGATCGCCGGGATGTTGGTAAATGCCATGGAGAAGAACAGGCTGTATCTCGTGCCCAACCTCGCCGGGAAGCTGTTCTGGCTCAGCAAGAGACTGATGCCGGAGACATTCTTCGGCTCCCTGGCCTATCTGAACAGGAAGGATCTCGTTGTACCGATACTGATGAAACTGGCGAGAAGAGGGTGGCTGTGATCCCGAAAGACGCTTCTGGAACGCCTGGGGAGCGGGGACCTTGAGCGCAGGCGATGATGGAAACGAAGTGAGGGTGGTACTCGAAGGTCAATACAAGGCCGCTTACGAGCTGCTGGAGGACGCCGTGGCGGCCGGGTTGACGCCGATCGTGGTCGGGCCGCCGGGCGTGGGAAAATCCCTTCTGGCGCGCAAGTTCGCCCGGGATACGGGAAGGCCGTTTCACGAGATCTTCTTCGACGAGCTCTTGAGACCCGCGTACCTCATCGGCTCCTTCGATCCCGCCGTGGTGCTCCATGACGGGTATTCCGCCGAGGCCTTCGAGAAAGGGCACCTGCTCAGGGCCATGGAGGAAGGTGGCATCTTCCTGGCGCAGGAACTCAACCGGGCCGGCGAGTTCTGCCAGAACAGCCTGCTCGAGCCCCTCGAGGAGCGCTCCTATTACGTCCCCAGGTTGGGCAGGGTCCACGCCCACGAGAGGTTTGCCTTCATCGCCACGGCGAATCCCTCGGAGCTTGCCGGCACCCACCAGTTCTCCGAAGCGCTCAGGGACCGGTTGAGGGTCTGGATACCGCTCGCCTATCCCGACCGGAGCACCGAACTCAAGATTATAAAAGCGAACTGCGAGCCGGCCACGCTTCCCGGGGCCGTCCTCGAGAAGATATATGCAATGGTCGCGGCCGCCCGGCGCGAGCGTGAGCACGAGATGTCGGTCTCGATCCGGGCCGGCATTTCGATCGCCAGGCTCGCGGCGCGACACCTGTCCACCCGTGGAGAACTCGCGGAAAGCGACCTGGTCAGGTACGCCCACAGCGTTTTTCTTGGAACCTGCGCGGGGAGCGCGTGGATCGGCCTGGACAGAGCGATAGACGGCGTCGTAAGAGAATCCCTGAAAGCGCATGGCCGGAAAACGAAAAAATGACCTATCGCGG
>CAZAIS010000135.1:0-6902 GCA_964485255.1 uncultured Acidimicrobiales bacterium
CCGGCACCATCATTCCCAGCAGGCCCAGCTCTCCCATCTTTCTGACCACGTCCGTCGGGAACGTCTCTTCCCTGTCCCTCCGGGCGGCCGCCGGTTCCAGTTCCTTCGCCGCGAAATCCCTGGCCATGAGCCTGACCATCTTCTGTTCCTCGGTCAGTTGGAAAGACATGTCGCCTCCTTACGGCACGTATATGACAACCAGGAGCTCCGCTTTTTCCCTGGATGGATTGCTCAGCTTGTGAGAGAGCGAGGAGTCGAAGCTGATCGACCCCCCCTTCTTCAAGGTCGAGGTGTTCTGACCCACCTGGATCTTCAGGCCGCCATCGAGGACGAACACGAACTCCTCGCCCTCGTGGTGGTACTCGACCCCCTTGTGCTCGGTTTCAGGGTCGATGGTCACCAGGTAGGCCCGCAGGTGCTTCTTCTCACCGGGTTTGCTCAAGGGCTTGTAGGCGTACGAGGCGACCCGCTTCTTGTGGCTCGTCGTCCTCTTCCGGGCGGCCTGCTTACCGCCCGCGGCCTGGGGTTGTTCAACGTCCACGTCGAAGAAGCGGCTGAGCTGCAGCACCGCCGCCACGGGTGGGGCGACCTTGCCGTCTTCGATTTCCTTCAGGAACTCCACCGGGTAACCGGTATCGTGCGAGAAGTCCTCCATGCTGATTCCGCTCGCTTCCCTCAGTCTGTGGATTCTCTCCCCGAAGGATTCCTCTTCTTTCTTCGCCATGTGCTTCTCCTTGATCTCCCGGCCTTAATACCACGGACGCGTGTTACGACAGCAATACACTAACATCACCCGGGGCTCCGTGGCTCGTCGAGCGGAAGTCGCCGGGTCTTGCGGCCTGACGAGCGTCGGCCCTCGAGCGAGAGACGCCTCGCGCACGTCCGGGATAATCGAACGGGGTTAGAATGGAGAATGCTCGTCCCTGTCCCCCGGCAAGGAGGTTTCGCGTTGCCGCAACTTGTCAAAGGCGGAAAGCACGTTTACGGCTGGTCCACGGTAGCCGGGTCCGGCTCGATTCTCATTCCCGGCGATGCCGCGGGCGAATACGGGTTCTCTACGGAAGAGCCACTCATGCTCATCAAGGGGAGCCGCACCTCGGGCGGTTTCGCGGTTACGTGCGACCGCCTCCTCTCGGGGACGCCCCTCGCCGAGGGCGGCGTGGTTCACGCGGGGCATCCCGCTCGCGATGACTCAGAAGCGGCGCCGGGTGGCGCGCCGGATGTGACCGAGCCGGAAACGCCGCGGCGCGAAGCGCTCCGTTTCACGCTTCCCGCCGAAGCGATGGAGAGATTCGGGGTCCGGCCCGGGGACAGGCTGCTGGTGGTCCGTGGCAGCGGCCGCGCGCTGGGCTTCCTCACGCGCGGCCCCATCCGCGATGAGGCATTGAAGCACGATGACCTGCCTGGGTACGGCTGATCGTTGTTGGGGCGGCGACACCGGCAACCCGGCCCCGCCTGGGTACGGCTGAGCCCCGTTGAGGGCTGCGATTCCAGTACGGTGTTTCACGCGGGCGGCTTCGCGCCCGTGCCGAACTCAAGCCCCGTTCTTCAAGCCGGCAATAGCGTTATTCGTCCGCCCCGGCGCAGCGCTCGTCGCGAAGCAGGCGGGCGCCTACCAGGCCGGCGATCTCGAACGGCCAGGGCATGACGCGGCGCAGTACGTACAGCGGCCATACGAACCACTGCATGATCCTCTTCCTGCGCTTGCGCATGCCCTTGACGATGAGGCGGCTCATGCCCTCCGGCTTGATCGCGACGGTGCCGAGTATCACCTTAAGGCCCAGGTTGACGAGCTTGCCGCCCCTGATTTCCTCGTAGAACGGGGTGCGCACGACGCCCGGGTAGACGCAGGACACGTGCACGCCGCTCCAGAAGAGCTCGTAGCCCAGCGCCTCGGTGTATCCGTCGACGGCGAACTTGGTGCAGGCGTAGGCCCCCCACGTCGGGACCGCGAAGAAAGCCTGTCCGCTGGAGATATTGACGATGTGCCCGCTGCCGCGCTCCATCATGGAGGGGGCGAACGCCTTCACCATGTGGATTATGGTGAAAAGGTTGACGTCGAAAAGCCGCCTCCAGTCATCGACCCCGGTATTCACGATGTGGGCCATGTGGGCGATGCCCACGCAGTTGACCAGGATGTCAACCGCCTCGTGCCGCGACAGGACCGAGGAGGCAAGCTCCCGCACGTCCTCCCAGGAAGTGAGGTTCACGCAGTACCGCTCGGTGGAAACGCCGAGCTTGGAGCACTCCAGGGCCACCTCCTCGAGAGGAACGCTGCTGATGTCGACGAGGATGAGATTGGTTTGCTGGCGGGCAAGCTCGAGCGCCGTGGTCCTCCCCATGCCGCTTGCCGCCCCGGTCACGATAGCCCACTTGCCGGCGATTTCCTCAACAGCCATTCCAGCCACCCCCCGATTTCCCCGGTAGAGTTCACCTACCAGGCTCAATGAAGACCACGCATTACCGCGAGCGGCACAATACTACCAGACTCGGAACGCGCTCGCGGCGCCGGGCGCTTACCCCGCGTCTCGTTCTATTGACCGGCCAGGGTCACGCCCAGGAGCTTGAATATCCGGTTCGCGGTCATCTCCGACGCCCCGTACGTCCATTCCTTTCGCTCCTGCTCGTCAGCGGCGGGCATGGCGTTATAAAAGACGCAGACCGTGACCTTCCTGCCCGGGTCGCTGGCGCCGTAAGAGCCGTAGCCGGGGACGGCCCCGCTGTGGCCGTAAACGTCTCCGTTCTTCTCGACGCCCAGCAGGTACTTCTTGCCTTCACCCTTGTCCGCGCCTTCCGCCAGCCTCACCTTGCGCAACTCGGGGGTCAGGAGAGTCCCGTCCGCGACCCCTTCGACCCATTTCCCGAAGTCCGTTACGTCCGTGACTACCGATCCCGCCGCCCAGGTCCAGGAGGTGCTCCAGTCGCTCACTTCGTAATGCTTTTTGCTCTCCGGGTCCCATATGTACCCCATGGAGTGCGGGTGCGCCAGCAGGAACGACGCCTGGGGGTCGAGCCGCGTGTTGGGCATTCCAAGCTTGTCGAAGAACTCCGCCTGCATCTCGGCGGCCAGCTTCTTGCCGGTCACCAGCTCGACGATGTGTCCCAGCATGTAGTAGTTCCAGTTGCTGTAATGGTACTTCGTGCCTGGCTCAAAGAGCACCGGCATCTTGTTGCCGTACGTCATGACCCCCTCGACGGTGAACGCGTACTTGGGGTCCTCGGACATGACGGCTTTCATCTCCTGGTTTTCGTTGGAGGGGTCGGCCAGGCCCGAGGTGTGGTTGAGGAGCATGCGGATGGTTATCCTGTCGGCGTTGGGGACGCCCCTCGCGAACTCGAACCTGGAGAGCGTGTCGTCGAGGCTGAGCTTACCCCGTGCGACGAGCTCCAGTACGAGCGTCCCGGTTATGGTCTTGGTGTTGCTCGCCGCCTTGAAGAGGTCGGTCGTGGTCATTTGGCGGTTCTTCGATATGTCCGCTTTCCCGTACGCTTTGACCAGATCGCCTTTCCCTTCCGCCCAGACGCCCACGACCGCCCCGGGGATCTTGTGGTCCTTCATGTCCTTGGCGACTATCGCGTCGATCGCCTTCACGGTTTTTGAGGGGAACGACGGAGTCCCGCACGAGGATGCCAGGAGCGCCGCCGCGAGCAACGAGAGGACAACTGGAACCGCTACCGGGAAACCGTAGCGGCCGCGGGATCTCAAGACTGTCACGGCGCCTCCTTTGATAGCCGTCGCGAACAAGAATAACACGGCACCGCTCGGGGCGCGCGTGTATCACATCAATACGTCGGGTACTCGCGGAGTCTGGCACAAGCGGCTTCACCGTAGGTTCGGGGACGAGATGCCAGGCGTCATGAGAATTCGCCGTGGGAGTCTGCGCGTGGCCTCGGCGCCCGTCGCTCGGTATCAGGTGCCGGAAGTCATTGCACAAGGGGAAAGCCCGCTTTGGTGTCGGAATCGTTGCCGCGGCCGCCGGTATGATAGGATATCGGCGCTGGATGGCAAGGGGGAATACAGCCGCGTTTGTTACACCAGCGGCGGATGAGAACCCGGTTGCCCGCGTCAACCCGACGGGAGGTTTGAGATGACGGTACCGCTCGACGCCTCGCTGTGCATGACCGCCGGTCACATCTTCGCTATCGCCGGCGCCGAACCTATCAAGGAAAGCCCGGAGGAAGCCGCCGCCTGCCTGAACCGCAGCCGCGTCTTTACAGCGGTGGTTGTGGCGCCGATAAGCCTTTACTTCCTGTTCCGCTGGCCGCACTGGTCGTGGATGTACGCGATCAGGAAGCACCCCCGCAACGCGTTCCTCGTCGCGCTAGCCTTCAGCTCGTTGATGGCCATGAACGAGCTCGGCTTCAGGAGCGCCGCGTGGCTTATCAAGGGGAACCACGACCGCGCCGCGGCCGCCGAAGGCATTGCCACGGTATCGCTTCCCCTGCTCATCGGCCTGGCAGGGGTCCGCAGGCTCTTGAGGCTGGGTACCATCGAGGAGTACGAGGACGGAGTGGCGGACTTCACCCCTCTCAACCTCGACTTCCTGGCTTCGATCTCGGTCTCCGCGCTCGCCGCCGTCGCCGGCGCCCTCTACGTCTTCTTCAAAAACGCCCGCCTCCTCCGCTGACTTAACTTTTGGGGGTCAGGTCTAGAAAGTTAAGTCGATAGCCTCTGGATGGCTCAAGACAGGGGAAACCCTGTCTTGAGCCATTTGTCCTTTGGCGACTTAACTTTCTAGACCTGACCCCCAAAAGTTAAGGGAACAAAATCTTCGAGTAGCGCATATCTATTTCGAGAGGAAGAAATCTTGTAGAGGGAGGAGGGTCATGAAGCTGAAATGCGGACAGGTCGGGAAAGGCGGGCGCGCTCGGCCTTCCGGCGGGGACGGTGAAATCCAGGATCTCCCACGCGCGAATCGCCCTGGGAGGACTGCTCACCGCCGAGAGCAACCCCGCCCGCGACCTGTTCCTGGAGGCTTCCTGACGCCGCCGGACCTCAAGGCGAGACGAACTCTCCGGATATCGCTTCGTCGAGAGGGCCGAACGCCTCGAAGTTGAGCATGACCGGATGAGAGCCGGCCGCCCCCCTGTAGACGCTGGTGTACAGTTCCTCCAGGGAAGCCTGAGGACGAGCCTGCATCTCGTCGATGAACAGCCCGGCGAACTCGTCGCTCAGCCAGGTGCCCAGCACTGGGTCGTAGTCAGTCCCGAAGCAGCTCTCGTTGCTCTCGGACCCGGAAAAGAAAAGCGCCCCGGGCGAGGCGATCCCGGTCCCGAGGCTCTCGCCGAAACAGGAGTCCGTGACGACGAACAGCCTTCTGTAAAGCCCCTTCCCGCTCATCGCGGCCACCGCGCCCGCGAGATCCTCCGAGGACAGTTCGCCCCTGGTCCCGAACTCGATTCCTCCGTTCCTCCCGTGACCGATCATGAAGAGCAGGACGTCCGTGCCCGAGTCGCTTCGCAAGACCTCGGGCGTGGCCGCGCTCCGCCTGCCCAGCAGCACGTCGAGGACCGTGCCGGGCCGCACGTCGGAGCCCGAGTAGTCGATCCGGGCGCCTTTCATGAGGTTCGGCCCGCCCACCTCGCTGTGGACGTCGCCCTTCACGGGGTTCATGGGGTTCCCGGCCAGATCGTCGGCGAGGAAAAGGACGATCCTGTCGTCGGTCACGCCGTTCTTTTTAAGCAGTTGATACAGCGCTAGGGCGTCGGCCTGATGCCTGTAGTTGCTCCAGCCGGAGCTGGTGGCGGCGATAACGGCCCACAAACCTTTCCTGGGCGGGTAGGACGTCCTCGGCGGCGAGTCCACGACGCGGGCCTCGGACAGGCCGGCGCTTCCGGTCGTCCTGGCCGGGGATGAGTCCTCAGGCAGCCTCCCCACTCCGGCCGAATCGCTCGAGCTGTAGGTCTTCAGGGGAACGAAGCGCGGCGCTCCCCCCGCGTTCTCGATCCCCTCCAGTGAGTAATAGCTTTCCAGGGGATCGACCCCGTACTCGGAGTCGTAGTCGAGGGGCCCCGAAGCGCCGACGAGGTCGAAGTCCTCGCCGTTGAGGATCCGTTCGATCACGCGGTCCGGCTCCCGCCAGCCGCACTTCGCGCCCCTTTGAGACACCACGGCCTCGAACGACCGGTCGATGGGCTCGCCGCCGCCTGAAACGTAATGAAAGTACCCGCCGCCGGTCTTCTCCTGCCGGGCCAGCGTGTACGCCGCCAGCAGCAGGGAGTCGTAGATGTTAGCAGCGAAGCCGCCGGGTTCCTCTGAGAACCTCCGGCGGAAGGCATCGTCGAAACCCGAGGCGGGATCGGCCGCGAGGGTCATGCATTCGACGCCGGCGCCCCCGCTCCCGAGGCCCTCGAGCAGCATGCGTGTCGTGGCCGCGTCCGTGAACAGGACCCTCGCGGGATTCCCCGCCTCGCGGAACTCCCACTCGAGTTGGACCGCGGCGTCCGGGAAACAGGCGCAGACCACGTAGTCGGGGTCGCCCTCGAGTGCCCGACGCGCCACGAGCGAGAAATCCACCGCGCCCGCCGCGAACCTGATGAGGTCCAGGTCCTCCAGCCCGAGCTCGTTGGAGAAGAACCCGGCCCAACGGAAAAAGGTCTCCCCGTAGTCGCTCTGCTCGCTCACCACGGAAACCCTCTTCGCGCCACGCGAGCGCAGATCGTAGAGGATGGTCCTGATCTGGGCTATGTCCGAGCGGGCGGTCCTCCAGAAAAACCCCTTCTTTCCGAAGGCCTTGAACAGGTCCCCGGAGGTCGCCGACGGGCTCAGGAGCAACTTGCCCCTCTTTATGAAATCGGGCGCCACCTGGTAGACCTCTTCGCTGGAGGCGGGCCCGATGACCACTTTCACGGAACGGTCGTCGAGGAAACGCTTCGCGAGCTTGTTCAAATCTCCGCGGCTG
>CAZAIS010000136.1:0-1530 GCA_964485255.1 uncultured Acidimicrobiales bacterium
AGACGCCGCTGTTGATCATCCAGTCACGCCCCGACTCGGCCCCGCACATCTCCCAGATCCAGCGGGTCCACTCCAGGTTGAAGTAGAGCGAGATGCTGGTGATGTAGAACGCCGCGATCGTGGCGATGCCGATCCACAGGGACGCCTGCTTCTTCTGGTCCGGATCGTCGACGAACTTGTTGAGGACTTTGCCTGTGATCCACCCGATGGAGACAAGCCATGGACCGTCGATCAAGAAGCTGTCATATGGCAACAACAATACCACCCCTTCCTATATTCGAGCTTCGGGCGACGCATGCAATTATATATGAAAACGGAGGAAGTCAATCTCTTATCCGGGCAAGAAAAAGGCGGGCGCGAACCGGCGCGCCCGCCGCCTTTTCCAGCTTCTGGTCCCTAGTAGACCTCTTGCGAGTCGGAGTCCTTGCAACGGTCACACAGGGCGATCGCGAACAGGTCTCCCCCGATGTCGAACGCCATCGGGGCGATACGCTTGATGTAGTAGTCCATCCAGTTGATGAACGACTGTATGACCCTGCGCCTGCGCCGCTTGATCCCCTTGACGATCTTCCCGGCCATGACCTGCGGTGTCGATCCCAGCGCGTTGATGTACCACAGCACCAGCTTCTGGGGGAGCGACGTAGCGCGCACGTCCTTGTAGAAGGGGGTGCTTATGAGCCCCGGGAACACCGTGGTGACCTTGATCTTGAAGACCGACAGCTCCCAGGTGAGGCACTCGGAGTAAGTAGCCAGCGCCGCTTTGCTGGCCGCGTAAGCTCCCCAGGTCGGCACGGGGAAGAAGACCTGGCCGGTGGACATGTTGACGATCTGGCCTCCGCCCCTGTGGATCATCGCAGGCAGGAACGCGTTCGTCATGTCACGCACCGCGAAGAAGTTGATGTCCATGAGCCTCCGCCATTCCTCGTCGGTGGTGTGCCTGAGGTCCTTGTTGTGCCCGATGCCCGCGTTGTTGACCAGTATGTCAACGCTTCCTATCTCCGCTGTCACCTCTGATGCGAGTTCCTTTATCTGCTCTTTCTTTGTGACGTCTACGACCTTCGATATGACCTTTGAGCCCATCATCCTGAGCTCCTCGGCGATGCGGTCCAACCCGTTCGGATCTATGTCGATCACGACGAAGTTGCATCCTTCTTTCGCCAGCAGCAGGCAAGTCTCCCGTCCGATGCCGCTCGCGGCTCCGCTGAGCAGCACCCACTTCCCGTGAAGATCCTGAACCATTTCAACCTCCCGTATCACAATAATCGAAATCCGGCGATCAACCCGCGCATCTGGCGGGCAAGGAAGTAGTCTATACGAGTAGAACACGGTTTCCAACAAGCTAAAAGCCGGAGAACCGGGATCGACCTGTGACGTGCCCCCGCCATGCTATAATCAAGGTTCGCGGAGGGGTGCCCGAGTGGCCGTAAGGGAGACGCCTGCTAAGCGTTTTACCGGGAGAACCGGTACGTGGGTTCGAATCCCACCCCCTCCGCCAGGGGGCCCATTCCGATGGACCCCCTGGCGGAGGGT
>CAZAIS010000136.1:1630-6857 GCA_964485255.1 uncultured Acidimicrobiales bacterium
TGGACTACCTGAAGCACCCGGAATGCCTTGATGCCAAGCGGCTCGTGGGGCGGGTGAGAATCCCACCCCCTCCGCCAGGGGGCCCATTCCGATGGACCCCCTGGCGGAGGGTGTAGGACGATGAACACACGTCGGGTCACCGCGAGACGCGAACCACGTTAAACAATCGGCTCGGAACAGCTTCTTCCGGTCAGTCGACCAATCCTCGTGGACTACCTGAAGCACCCGGAATGCCTTGATGCCAAGCGGCTCGTGGGGCGGGTTCGAATCCCACCCCCTCCGCCATGTCCAAAAATCACTTTCTGCAAACGATAGGCGTATTCCGCGCGCAGGCATCGACGCGCTTCATCGACAACCCTCATGTGAGGTAACCTGTTGGAGACGTTACCGGCAATCCGGGAGGCTGACATGAAGCAAATCAGGCGCGCGTTCGCGGCTCTCGCGTGCGTCATGGTAATCGCGGCGGTCGTCACGCTGCCCGGCTGCGGGCCCTCGCCGGAGGGCGCTTACGCGTCCCTGGTCGAGCATTCCAGGGACCTCAGGGACACGACGAGCATACAGGGGCTGCTCACCTGGGACTCGGAAACCATGATGCCCGAAGGGGGCGCACAGAGGAGGGCCCGGATGGAAGCTGTCATCGCGGGCGTCCTGTCCGAGAAGGCCTCGGACAGGCGGATAGGCGCGTGGCTGAAGGACGCGAACCGGCGCAAGGACTGGCCTCTCGTGAAGAAGGCGAACCTGCGCGAGTGGGCGCGGGACTACAAGATGAGCGCCAGTCTTCCCACCGACTTCGTGAAGGAGCAGGCCGCCTTATCAGTGAAAGCCTATGACGCCTGGCTGGAGGCGCGACAGAAGAACGACTTCTCCGTCTTCGCTCCGTCCCTCGAGCGGCTGGTGAAACTGGCGCGGCGCGAGGCGGAGTACTACGGGTACAAGGATTCCCCCTACGACGCCCTGCTCGACATGAACGAGCCGGGCATGACCGCGGTTGAATACGAAAAGCTGTTCTCGGAGCTCAAGAGCGAGCTGACGGCCTTGACGCGGCGGATCACGGCGGCCCGGGGAACCAGGCCCGCGGTCTTCACGGGTGGGCCCTATGCCGAGGAGGCGCAGGAGGAGTTCAACCACCTCGTCTCCGAGAGCCTCCGCTTCGATTTCGAGAAGGGGCGGCAGGACACCTCGGCGCACCCTTTCACCGATGGAGTTTCGAAGGGCGACGTGAGGATCACGACGCGGTACAGCACGTCCGACCCCACCTACTCGCTCGGTTCCCAGGTCCACGAGACCGGCCACGGCCTCTACGAGCAGGGGCTGTCGGCGGACGGCACCCCCGCGGGACAGTATTGCAGCATGGGGATTCACGAGAGCCAGAGCAGGCTTCACGAGAACCTGATCGGGCGCAGCGAATTTTTCTGGACGTACTGGTACCCGCGGCTCGCCTCGACATTCGGCCTGACGGCGGGGCTCGACGATTTCCTGGAGTACTACAACTGGGTCCAGCCCAGCCTGATCCGGACGGAAGCGGACGAGGTCACCTACAACCTCCATATCCTGGTGCGCTTTGAGATCGAGCGCGACCTGTTCGACGGGAAGCTCCAGGTCAGGGGCATCCCGGCGGCCTGGAAGCAGAAGTACAAGGAGTACCTCGGGGTGGAAGTCCCCGATGACAACAACGGCGCCTTGCAGGACATGCATTGGGCGTCCGGAGAGTTCGGCTATTTCCCGACATACACCCTGGGCGACATCTACGCGGCGCAGCTATTCAGCGCGGTGAAGAAGGATGTCCCCGGCATCGAGGCCCGAATGGCGGGTGGGGACTACCAGCCGCTGCACAACTGGCTTTCCGCGAAGATCTACCGCTGGGGACGGGTTTACCGGCCCCGGGAGCTCGTCAAGCGCGCCACGGGAGAGCCGGTCTCCGCCAGGTACCTGGTCGATCACCTGAAGGCGAAGTACCTGCGGGAGTAACGCGTTCCGCCGATCAACATAAAACGAACGGACAGTCCCCGGCAACAGTGCCGGTAACGGGCCGTGACGCAACAAACCGCTCAGCCGGCCCGGCCGGAGCCTGTCTCCTCGAGGCGGCGGGCGCAGACGAATATAGTGTGGTCCTCCCTGATCGCGCCGAGACCGTATGACTGTCGCTCCGCCGCGTCCAGCTCTCCGATGAACGGCTCGGGTGAAACCTCGAAACCCGCTTCGCGCAGCCTGTCCGCGAAATCCAGCCCGTATCTCCTGACATGGTCGCTCTGGCCGAACCGGCGCCGGCGTTCCCTGGGTGGTGCCGACGGATCCTCGACGGTGGTCTTGAAGCCGCTTTTAACCGGCGAGTGGATTATCCCCCAGCCACCGGGCCGCATCACCCTGTGCAACTCCCGCATCGCCTTCCTGTCGTCAGCGACGTGCTCCAGCACGTGGACGCATAATATGACGTCGAACGAGGCGTCGGCGCAGCCGATCTCCGTTATGTCGGTCTTCAGGTCCGCGAGGGGCGAACGGAGGTCCGCACTCACGTACTCCAGGTTCGGAAGTGATCCCAGAGCCTTCTGAAGCCGGTATTCGGGAGCGAAGTGCAAAACCTTCAGCTCCTCGGAGAAGAGCCCGGTGCGCCTCCGCAGATACAGCCAGATCAGCCTGTGGCGCTCCAGCGACCGGCAGCGGGGGCACATGGCGCCCGGCCTCTTTTGCCGCCCGAAGCTTCTGAACTTCCTGAAATCACCCCCGCAGCAGGGGCAGTGGACGCCTTTTCCCAGGTAGGCGCGCGACACCAGCCACCCGTGCCAGTTGTACGCCAGGGGAGCGAGACGGTCCGGTACCGCCGACTTGACCAACGTGGCTAACGCGCCGCTCAATCTCTTCCTCCATGATTCGTCGTCTCCGGGACTCGATCAGAATACGCCGGAATTTCAGGATTTGCCTGACCCGACACGGTAATCATATCTGTGCCGGACGCGGCAATCTCTCCATCGGGTCGCAGGGCGCGCTTCCGGTCAGTCGGCGTATCCGCCGATAGTGTCGGTGCCGCAGGCCCTCCCGAGGTAGTACATCGAGCGCTCGACCATGATCGGCTTGCCGTCGGTGAGGCTTTCCACGATGACGCCGTAGCGGCCGGCGGGGGCCGAATCGGCCATGTTGAAGGTCTTGCGCGACTGGGCGGGAACGGTGGCCGTGAACTCCACGTTCACCTGCCCGTTGTCGCTCACGTAAGTCACCTTCACGTTCACCGGGACAGCGTTCAGGTTCTGGACGAGCGTGAACGTCTCGGCGCCCTGCACGCCGCCGGTTTCTCCGCTCGGCAGGTAGAACTTGTAATGGGGGTCGGCCATGCCGATGGAGTCGTGGCAGGCCTCACCGCCGTCGGCCCCTCCGTTCCAGTACATGGCGCGCTCGGCGATTATCGGTTTCGTGCCGTGCACCCGGGTGGAAAGGTCCGTCTTTGAGACTTCCGGAATGTCGTTCACTCTTATCGTCGTCCGCGATTCGGCGGGCATGGTAAAGGCGGGCTGCCGCTTGGGCCCGGAGGGAGTCATGTAGGTCACGGTCACTTCGGTCGCGCTCGAGTTCGGATTCTGGACGAGCACGAACGTCGTAAAGCCCCAGTCGGTTGTTCCTTCCGCAAGGAAATAGTCCGTGGCGGTGCTCGTGGTCCCGATGGAGTCGTGACCCTCGCGCCTGCCGTTGCGGTACATCGCCCTCTCGGGGATCACGGGAACGTTTGAATCCACCTTTATCGAGGCGTCCTCGTTGCCGATGTCCTGGGCTATGTTGAAGGTTCGACGGGAGTTGGCGGGGACCTCATGTGCAACTTCGATCGGTCCATCCGCTGCCATGTAGGTCACCCGGCAGGTCGCCTTGGAGGCGTTGGGGTTCTGGATGAGAAGCCAGCACTCGAATCCCCAACTGGAGGAGCCTTCCGGCAGGTACCATGACCCGGCCGGGGAAGTGACCCCTACGGAGGAATGGCCCTCAAAGACGGCCCCCCCGCCGCCCGGCGGGAAGAACATGTTCCTGTCCACCGCGATAGGTTTTTTCTCGAGGCACTCCACCTTCGTCGAGAAGTCCTTGTTCCCGAGGACCGAAGCGGGTTCCACCTGTATCGAGCTCATGGCATTGAGCGGGAACGTGCCGCCGTCAACCGGGCCGCTGTCGGTCATGTATGTCACCTTGACCGTTACGGCGCTGGAGTTCGGGTTCATTATCCCGATATTGCAGTTGAAGCCCCAGTCGGTCGTTCCCTCCGCGAGGTACCAGGTGGAGGTATCCCTGGGGAG
The DNA here is from genome assembly GCA_964485255.1 of uncultured Acidimicrobiales bacterium. GTDB lineage: Bacteria > Actinomycetota > Geothermincolia > Fen-727 > Anoxymicrobiaceae > CAZEJS01. The sequence continues at coordinate 5,902 of CAZAIS010000136.1, forward strand.
GTCGTTCATCACCCAGGCCTCTTGAATGTACTTCTTCACGAAGTGATAGCTGAGGTATATGAAGCCCTTGCCGGCGCCGTTCCACTCCGGGCCCCACGAGTTCGCCATGAGGAAGCCGCCCCTGTGGTCGGCGTCGGCGCCCCCGGGATTGATGCTGTCGTTGTAGCCTACTATAGCGACGCCGTGTCCTCCGTCGTAGTCCGAGAAACCGTCATAGACGTAGTAGGGCGACGGCGGGTTCTCGTATGTGTCCGGGAAATCCTGGAATATGGGCATGCCCATCACCAGCATCTTCCCACTGGCCAGCCAGCTCTTCGCGGCCGATATGCTGTTGGATGGAGTGTAAGGGCCTTCGTTGTCGTGTGCCCACAGGTAGTTCCAGTCGCTCGAAATCCTGTAGGCCCCAGCGGCGACAAGCTGGGCCGACGTCGGCTGGGTCTTGTAGTCAGTGTCGTCGTAAGGCATCTCCTTTATGGAGATGTCGCCCTTCTCCTCCAGGAGGGTGAAGGCGTCGTCGAAGCTGGCCCCGTCGTCCACCCCTCCGTTGATCTGGTTGTACATGAAGGACGGGCTGAACTGGCAGGCCGGGTCCTTGAGGTTCCGGGAGGAGTCCTTCTTCTTCTCCGACCAGCTCTTGTACGTGTAGCTGGTCGACCAGGCGACGCAACTGTTCTGGTCGCCCTGGTTCTTCACGGGGGGTATCTGCGAGGCCAGGTTTACGGAGGCGCCCAGGGGCTTGCTGCTCAAGGGTGTCGAGGCACACCGGAAGCCGGTCGTGTCCGAGGGAAGCCATCCGAGGTGATGGACGCCGTCGCCCTTGACCGAAGGTGCCCTCCCGACTTCTTCCTTGGCGGCGCCCGCGGGCGTCGCGATTCCGCCGGCCGCGAGGGCCAGGACCGCGATGAGAAGCAGGAGGACCAGCGCGCGACGTTTCCATCCGGGCGATCGATATTGCC
>CAZAIS010000137.1:0-6799 GCA_964485255.1 uncultured Acidimicrobiales bacterium
CCCCCGAGGAGTTGTACCTCGCGCCCCCCTTGGTAGAGTCCACGCCCCTGGCTATGCAGTCATCCTGCATTGATGACAGAAGCGGCGTGGGGCGCAGCACGCTGTGGGCCTCTCCAAGCATGTTGTTGTACTCGACCGAGCTGTCTATCAGGAACCCGAACTGGCTCATGAAGGCCTTGAAGAAGTCCTCGAACGTCGCGAAATCACCGTTTTCGATGCTTCCCGTCTCGGGTCCGACGTCCCAGGCCATCAGCGGGTGGCGTCCGTTATTCATCGCCATCTCCAGCGCCGCGACCATGTTCATCATCATGCAATTGGTATGCCCCATGTGCTTGCCTGATATGGTGGGCTCCACGCAACCGGTCGCCGCCCAGTCGCGAAGGTCCTCGACCGGGTAATCGAACTCCTCCAGAGACCTCATTACCGCCGTATCGCCGTGCATAGATGGCGTGGCGGCGGTTATCAGGTTGACCTCACATAGACGTTTAAGGTAAGCGTCAGAGTTCTTCTCAAGGTTAAACCTGGCGTTGACGTTTGGGTCCCTGATCCCCAGCATTTCGGTCACTTTCAGGAAGATGTAGGTCATGTCGTTAACGGCATCTTCACCCTCCGGCGTAATGCCTCCAAGAGTTATGGCCTGATCCGAGGAAGAGCCCCCGAAAAGGTAGTTGCCGATGTCAGGGATGAGCGGCAGGTGGTCGGTGCATTTCATGTAGAAACACCCTACGAGTTCTATCGCGCGCTTTACGTATTTCCGTCGCTCCTCTACCGTGTCGAGTCGGCTCATCTCTTTTTCGAAAAACGGCTGCAGCCATTGATCCATCCTGCCCAGCGACAGGCCCGCGTTGGTGCTCTCCATGTGCAACCCTATCCATGCGATCCAGATGGCGTTCAGGGCCTCGTGCAGCGTGCGGGCGGGATGCTCCGGGACCCTGCGACATATCCCGGCGAGCAGCTCCAGTTCAGCCTTCCTTTCAGGGTCCCGCTCGAGCGCGGCGTCCCTGTCGGCCCGCGCGGCCAGGTTGTACGCGTACTCGTTAAGCCCGCCCAGGCAGAGTGTCATCCCCTCAAGGGTGCCTCTTTTCTCGGGGTCCTTTCCCGCCGGCCCGGCAAGCTCCCCCGCGATCTCGCGTATTATCCCCGAGGTGCCAAGCCGCAGAAGCTTTGGAAAATCCAGGATCGTATGCGAGAAGGCGGCGGTCTTCCACATGAAGTAGACGGCGAACCTCTCATCAAGCTTCTGCGAAATGGGACCGTCGCGGTTCTCTCTCACCCATTCCCTCATGTTGCGGTGCGCCCAGAACGGGAATATCTCGTGATGGAAAGCGTCGCGCGCGCTCTCGGAGATGCCGTACGGATTCAGCGGCCTGTGGCGCATCGAATCCAGCTCGCCCCATATCATCGTCCCATGCGTATCCGGGTACACCACCACGCCGATCTCCTTCGAGGTGGTCGTCCCCGCCAGGAGGTCATGCGCGCGGATGATCGGCTCCCTGTTCTCCATGAGATGCTTGAAGGCCATGCCCTGCCGCAGCTCCGGATACCACGGCCTGCCCTCGCGGTCGGTCTCGAATCCGTTCACGCGGAACCAGTCCGTCAGGATCGACGGACGCTCGCGGCAGATCTCGGGAAGAGTCGTGTGGTGGATCCTCAGAAACCCCTCCAGCCGCGGAAAGTCCTCGATCGAGTACTCCGGAAGGTACGGGTCATCGAGGTGCCTGACGCCCGGGTCGACCGTCACGCACCGCATCCTTTCCTTGCTCTTCCGTCTCCCAGCGCCTGGAGGCCTCCCTTCAGGCGATGGTGTACCGGCCCCGGGCGCCTCATCCAGGGCGTCGCCGGCCTGCAGGGTCATCCCGGGTTGTTTCTTCGACGGCAGAAGCGACAGGTAGTAGTTGAAGAGGTTCATGTAGGAAAGGTTGCCCTCGAGCCTGAACCTGTTTCTAAGAAGCAGGTTCAGGACCTCGTTTGGCGGGAGCCTGAGCATCTCCATGACGACTCCGCCGTCCCGGAAGATCATCGTAACGTCGGTATCGGCGCCTATCACGCCGGTCACGCGGGCCCGCCCTTCACGGAAGGCTATGCGCTGCTCTAGTGTGCCGTCCTCGGTGCGGAATCCGACGGAGAAGTCGAGCCAGGAGCCGTTGGAGCGCATGCGCCTCCTGAGAGAGGGGCGATGGTTGAAGCTCGACGCCATCAAGCGCAGCAGCGCGCCCGCGATCACGTTGGTGGATGTATTACCTTTCAAGGCCGCCTCCTGGTACGCGTCCGCTCCCGTCAAGCCGGCATGCGCCGCTTTCGACACTGACGCTTCGATGTCTGAGTTCGACGCCACGTTTCATGAACCTGGGGCTCCTCCCAGAGGGCAAGCCAGCAGGCAGCGCCCGCAGGAGTCCTTTCTTCCTACGGGCACACCCAGTTCTTCCCGTTTTCGGCTGCAGGAGTGCGCGTCAACAAGCTCCCGCCTGTGCGCGCCGGGTCTCCAGGCTTTCCCGGTCAGATACCCGTAGCCGCAGGCCCGCACGCATTCCATGCATTCGCCGCACGATTGCGTTGGGATCACCGCCTTTGGCGCGGGTACGTCCACCAGAACCGTAAACAGCGTTACACGGGGCCCGAAGCGCCTTGTTACAAAAAGCGAGCTGCGTCCGATCCACCCCAGCCCGGCCAGCACGGCGCTCCTCTTCTGGGAAAAGAATCCAAGCAGGGTATCCGGGTCCTGGCCGCGGGGAACCGTCACGTTCGCGATGCCCCGCGCGTCGAGTGCGGCGCGCAAACGCTCGACCCGCGAGTAACCGGTTTCGATCGCGGTGCCGACCGCCTCGTGAAACGCGGCCTCGTCGTACTCCCCTCCCGCGAGCGGGTCCGCCTCCGGCGGCAGAGTATACGCGACAAACATCGAGGCGACACAGGCGAACCGCTCCAGGTCCTCCTCGGACCGCGGACGCAAGGCGTCCGCCCCCGCGGTCTCCGGTGTGGGTGAGAGCCCCCACCCGCTCATCCCGATCGTTGAAAGCGCCTTTGCGAGGTAGGCAGTTTCTTCCATGGATCAATAATACATCAGGCGCCCGGCCGCCGAGGGCGCGCTCCACCGCTAGTCGTTCCAGCGGTAGGCCCCGCGAAGTGAGTAGGCTTCCGCCAGCACCTTGTTGAATCTCGACTCGTCGTACACGGGGTTCATTATCATTTTCATGCAGATATCCCTCTGGACGTCGCCGCTGCCCGGCTTCTGGTACAGCTCCAGCGAGTACTTCGAGAAGTCCCTGACCATGAAGTCGAAGATCTGGTCGACGAGCTCGTCGTATACCCCGTAAATCTCGGCGTTCTCCAGTATTAGCTGGCCGTAGGCGACCAGGGTGAACAGCTCTCCCAGGGTGAGGAGCCACCCGATGTCCTTGATCTGCTCCTGGTTGGGCGGCGCCGCCAGGAGCATCTCCTTGAGCGCCTCTACCTGCTTCTTGAAGACGTTGACGTTTGGCAGGTCGCTCTTTCCGTAGGCGATATTGTAGTCGTGAAACTGGATCTTTCCCAGGCCCTTGGTCGCCCCCTGGTGAAACAGGAAGTCGTCGTTCGCGGCGTCCATCCTCTTGCCCACGACCGGAAAATCGCCCGGGTTGAAGAAGTAGTTGGGCATGAACTTGATGATGAGGGCCATGTTCACGTGGACCGTGCCCTCGAGCTTGGGCAGGGCCCTGATATCGCGCACGCCCTGCTCGAAATACATGTCCTTCTCAAACCCCTTCGCCGCGATCACGTCCCACAGGAGGTTCATTACCTCCTCACCCTGGGTGGTGACCTTCATCTTCACCATCGGGTTATAGAGAAGGTAGCGCCGGTCGTCGGGTGACGCCGAGCGCATGTAGTCGGACGCGCGCAGCGCGAACAACTTCATCGCCACGAGCCTGGCGTATGCGTCATTGAACAACTGCTTGATATGCGGGAACTCGGTCACGTAATGGTCGTAAAGGAACCTGCCCGCCGCGTGGTCCAATGCCTCGTAGTAGGAATGCGTGCATATCCCGATCGAGGCCCAACCGAGGTTGAACTTGCCCACGTTGATGGTGTTGAGCGCCGAGTCCCAGGCATCCCTGCCCCTGGTGAGGATGTCGGCGTCGGTAATCGGGTAGTCGTGCAGGGCGTACTCGGCCACGAAGTTCTGCGAGTTCACGACGTTCTTTACCACCTCGTACCCTCCGCCCTTGGAGCTGACGGTGAAAAACACGTAGTCGCCCGTGTCCGACAACTTGCCGAACGTCGAGACCAGGGCCGCCTCGTTCGCGTTGCCGATGTAGTACTTTCTCCCGCTCGCCTGGTACTTTCCTTCGCCGAGCGGCTTCAGCGCCATCTCGGTCGAATACAGGTCGGCGCCGTGCTCTTTCTCGGACAGGCCGAACGCGAATATCCCCCCGTCGAGGAGAAGCTGCGCGGTCTTCTTCTTGACCTCCTCGTTCCCGCCCATCCAGATCGGCCCCAGTCCGAGGATCGAGACCTGCCACGTGTACCAGTAGTTCAACCCGTAAAAGGCCGTGATCTCGTTGAAGCCGCAATTGCGCCACGTGTCCCACCGGGCGTCGGGCCCAAGCCCGTAGGGCGTGGGCGTCAGGAGGTCGGAGAAGACCTTCTCGCCCGCCTGGAAGTCCAGGAAATCCTGGTACCATGTCCGCTCGTGGTCGTCCTTCTTGCTCTTCCCGCGGCCCTTGCTCTCGAAGAAATCGATCGTTCTGTCCATGATCTCCCTGGAGCGGTCATCGGGGTATTCACGGTCGTGGTTTTTCGGGTTGAGAAGAATCATCATGCGTCCTTTCAGGCTCCCTCGCGCTCGTTCATCCACCTGTGAATAGTCTATAGTTATGGTTACGCACCGGCAAATGGAGGCCCGGATCGACGGTATGATCGACTCTCATATACACATACTGCCGCCTAAGCGCACGGCGAGCCTGGTGCGATGGATAAAGCGCGCCTTCCCCGAGCACCCTTCCCCCGAGAATCTGACCCCCGCCGGCCTCCTCGACGATATCCGGGCCTGCGGCGTGGTGAAGGCGTTCAATTTCGTCTTCCCGCTCGAGCCCGGGGAGACCGAGGGTCTCAACGTGTTCAGCAGGGACATCGCGCGGGAGTTCGAGATGGTGGTTCCATTCGGCTCCATGCACGCCGAGACTCCCGACAAGGAAGCTGTGGCCCGCCGCTTCCTGCTCGATTACGGGCTGGCGGGAATCAAGCTGCACCCTTACGTGCAGGGTTTCGAGGCTTTCTCACCGGCGTTCGAGCCGCTTTTCCGGACCCTCGACGAACTGTGCCGTCCCCTGGTTGTCCACACCGGTTTCGATGCCTTCTACGGCCGGAGCCAGGACCTCGATTACCTCGAGGTGGTCCTCGGGCGCTACCCGGACATGCCCGTAGTGCTGGTCCACTCCCTATTCCCCCGCTTCCGCCTGGCATACGAGCTCATGGAGCGGCACCCGCTTCTCTACCTCGACATGACTAACGTGCCCGGGACGATACGTTTGTACCGTGAGGCGCCGGGGATTCTCAAGAGCGGACCCGCTTGTGATGAGGCCCCCCTCGAGCTTGGGCACTTCGACGCGCTTCTCCGGGACTTCAACGAGCGGATCATGTACGGTACCGACCACCCCGCGGGGATGGGTTCCCCCCGCACTATATACAGCGACTTCGAGGACCTGGTTCTCGACGGGAAGGTCCGCGAAAACATCCTGAGAAACACGCCGGGGCGCTTTCTCTCCGAATACTGCGGGCGGTGGGGCGGGATCTCAGAGCTGTAAGGGCGTTCCGCGAATTAGTGGGAGCGGTTCCGCCCACGTCCGCCTGCTGTGGACGATGGGCATCGGTGACACTCCTTGAGAGAGTTACTCAAGACAGGCAGCATTCGACGTCTTCGCGCCGATCGGGCAAACCGCCGTTAATGACCTTTCAATCAGACCACGGTGAGATTGTTCGGTCCTGACAATAGTCGATCGCGCAAACGCGCTCAAGGGTGAAAAGTAGTATCCCCTGGTGCGAACCGGTCGCTCAAATGCCCAGTATTTCTCTTGCTTCGTCGGGGGTCGCCACCTCGCGCCCCAGCTCGGAGGCCAGGCGCACAAGGCGCAGGACGAACTGAGCGTTGGACCGGGCGGGCTCACCTTTCCTGTAATACACGTTGTCCTCGAGACCGGCACGGGCATGCCCGCCCATGAGAATCGCCATCGTGTTCATGGCAAGCTGCGCCCGGCCGACGCCGGACACGTTAAAGACCGCGTCCTCGGGCAGGTGCTCGACCATTCGCACCAGGTTGGCCGGCGTCCCCGGGTATCCCCCCATGCCGCCGACGTTCATCACCAGGTTGACGTAGTACGGGCGCTCAAGGAGACCCTTGTCCAGGAGGTTCTTTACCTCGCCGAACATCGATGGGTTGTAGACCTCCAGCTCCGGCTTGATGCCCCGCTCGCGCATCGCCCTCGCGAACGCCTCGATCTCCGAGCGCATGTTGATGAACGGCACCTCCTCGGGTTGCGCCCCGCCGCCGGTGAAGAAGACCACCGAGCCCATGTTTAGAGAAGCCATCTCGGGGCCCGCGTCGAGCGAAAGTATCCTCTTTTCGACGGGGATGCCCGGCCCCCCGGTCGTATTCTGTATCACGACCGGGCACCTCCGCTTTATCCCCTCGTTTATGCTTCGGAATATACCGGCATCGCCGGTGCCGCGCCCACTTTCGTCCCTCGCGTGCAGGTGGACCACGGCCGCGCCGGCCTCGTAGCACTCTACCGCAGAAGCTATGATCTCGTCCGGCTGCTCCGGCAGG
>CAZAIS010000138.1:0-6782 GCA_964485255.1 uncultured Acidimicrobiales bacterium
CGAAGGCCGCCTGGTAGATCTCGAGCGAGCCCGCCATGGCCCCGGAGTGCGAGCTGACGGCGCGCGCTCCCTGGCGCCCGCGCCCGCCTTTCAGCACTATGACCGGCTTTTTCCGGGTCACCTCAAAGGCGGCTTCCAGGAAGGCCCGGCCGTCGTCCAGGCCCTCGATGTACAGGGCGATCACATCGGTCTCGCGGTCGGAGCCGAGGTACTCCAGGAAATCGGTCATGTGGGTGTTGGCCTCGTTGCCGCTTCCCACGAAGCGGCTGAATCCGACACCGCGCCTCCCGGCCCACTCGAGGAGCTGGACCCCGAGGTTGCCGCTCTGGGAGATGAAGCCGACCCTGCCCGCCAGGGGGAACGTGGGTGCCCCGAGCGCACAGAACGAGGCCGGAGCGCTGAACGCCCCCATGGTATTGGGGCCGATGATCGAGACGCCGGCGCCGTCGGCCGCCTCTGCCAGCTCGCGCTCGAGCGCTATGCCCTCCTCGCCGGCCTCGCTGAAGTTGGAGGCGACCACCAGCGCGTTCTTGACGCCGAGCGCCGCGGCTTCCTCTATGACGGCTTTGACTTTCCGGGCCGGGATGGTGACGATCACGAGGTCAATCTTCTCGCCGATCGCGACGAGAGACGGGTAGGAGGGCATGCCCAGCACCGTCTCCTCCGAGGGATTCACCATGAAGAGCCTGCCGGGGTAGCCGCCCCCGATGATGCTGACGGGCATCACGAACCCCCATTTGCCCAGGGAGTTGGAGGCGCCCACCACCGCCACCGACGAAGGGTTGAAGAGGGCGTCCAGGTCGCGGGGAAAACCGCCTATATCCATCCCACCTCCCGGTCGTGTAAACCTTCCAGCACGTCAATGCCCCGTGTCGCTCGAGGGTCGCGAGGCAGCCCGAAAAAAGTAAACAAAAAAGTAAAAAGTGAACGACGCCTACTGGTCATGGGGCCTGCCGAAGGGATTGGAGGTCGAGGGGGTCGGGGCGTCCGGGCGCTTTGACCATGGTGACGGCGCCGGTGGGGCAGACCGCGCGGCAGACACCGCATCCCATGCATACCTCCAGGTCCACCAGCGGTGGCTCGCCCTTTCGCATCTCCATGGCCTCGAACAGGCAGGCCTTGACGCACTTGCCGCAGGCATTGCACTCCTCGGAGAACTCTGGCATCAACCCGGAGTGGCCGTAGAACGGGACCCCCACGAAGCGATGGGACTTGAGCGCGACGCAGCAGCACGAGCAGCAGTTGCAGATCGCGTAGAACTTTCCCCCGATTACGTCCTTGAAGAACGCCGCGTGCAGGCACCCCTGCTTGTCCGTGACCTCGAGAATCTCCAGGGCCTCATCCATCGTGATGCGCCGCGCGAAGCCCGGCTGGTGATCGAGGATGAAGCTGACAACCGGCTCTCCTATTAGCAGGCAGACCTCGTCGGGCTCGCACGGGTTGTCCGAGGTCATCCTGCAGACGCACCTGCAGGCGATGATCTCCTCGGGGTGCTCGAGCACAATGTCCCGGCAGGTGTCGTAGGGGACGATGTTCTCGAGGTCACGCACCTCGATGTCCTCGTCGACCGACACGAGCATCTTCGCCTGTTCGAGGGGGACCAGCTTGCCGTGGTAGGTGTCCGCGTAGCGCTTCTTCATCCAGCCGGGGATGAGGGGCCCGAACCGGCCGGCCAGCCGGCCGAGCTTGACGTAGTCCCTGGTCCTGCTCAGGTAGAAGATGCCGTGCAGCCAGAGATCCGGGCGGTGCCAGCCGACATCTTTTATGTAGGCCCTGGTGGACGGCTTGGACCTCGAGTAGGCAAGAGCGCCACCGGCGGCGAGAGCCAGAATCGCGAGCAGGCGTTTCCTTCTGTCCACGTCAAACCTCTTTCTCCAGGCCGGTCCGCCGGGCGGCTCCGGTCGCTGTCACTGTACGCGAAGGATACCGCAAAAGAGGTTCAGTTTGGAAAGGCCGGTCCGGCCCGCGGCCGCCGGGGTCACTCGGCGAGGGCCGGAAAAGACTCGACTATTGTCGTGAAACGCGTGACACACGCGGCGCACATGAGTTCCGCCGCGGGCGGCGCGACAAAGTCATCGTTCACGCACACATCTGGTCCGGGCGCACGGGAAGTGCCCGGAACGCAGACCGACCCGGGCGGGGGCACGTTACCGGAACGCAGACCGTCCTCTGCACGCGGCCCATCCCCGGCGCGCCGCCCGGATTCCCCGAGGATGGCGGGCGCCCGACGGCGGCCCGGTGTCCTCAGGGCTGAAATACGATCTTGACGGCTTTGTGGCGGCCCTTGTCGAGCGCGACCTCCAGCGCCTTCTCCCAATCGCCGAGCGGGAACCGGTGCGTCACCAGTGGAGAGACGTCGATCCGTCCCTCGGCGTGCAGGCGCAGGGCGAGGTCGAAGTCGTGCTCGAGCGATCCGGCGTACTCCTCGGTCTGGTAGCCGTAAACGCCCCTGACGGTCAGCTCCCTGAACCACACGGGCGTCCAGTCGATCTTCCCGGGCTCGCCTATGCCAAGCAGGTTGAACCAGCCGCCGCCGCGCAGGACGCGCAGCCCTCCCTCTATCGTCTCGGTGGTGCCCACGGTGTCGAAGACACGGTCCACTCCACCCCCCGAGAGGATCGGCCTGGCGAGAAGCGGCTTGAAGACCCTGGCTCCGGTGAGCTCGGCCAGGCGGCGGTAGAACGACTTGTCGAAGGGCGGCGAGAGAACCTCCTCGACGCCCATGTCGCGCGCCACCTGTGAATGATAGGGGTCGCCTTCGACGGCGAGCAGCCTGGCCTCGGGGTGGAGAGCCTTGAGAGCCGCGATGGTGCACAGGCCCATTACGCCGCAGCCGAACACCAGCAGCGTTTCCCCGGGCGCGACCGGGTTCTGTATCGCCATGTGGAGCCCGTTCGAGAGGGGGTCGCTCATGCAGGCCGCCTCGTCGCTCACGACGGCGGGGACCCTGTGGAGCTGCGAGACGTGCGCCACCCCCATCTCCGAGATGAATCCGGGCACCCCCGCTGTAGCGCCAACGATGGTGCCCGGCTGGAGCCTCCCGTCGGTCCAGTTCTCGCAGTGCTGGGGACGGCCCGAGGAGCAGGCCCTGCACGGCGGGTCTATCCCCCGCGGCGCGCAGCCGAGGAGCGGCATCACGGTCACCCTTTCGCCCACGTCGAAGCCCTCGACAGCCGCGCCTTTGCTCTCGATCTCGCCGCACACCTCGTGGCCGAGCACGAACGGGTAGGACGCGAAAGGCTGCATGGTGAGGCTCTCGTGGCAGAGGATTATGCCCATGTCGCTTCCGCACAGCCCCGAGACGCGCGGCCTTATCCTGACCCAGTCGTCCCCCGGGAGATCCGGCTCGGGGACCTCGCGCAGCCGGACGGGCGCGAGGGGCGTAAACAGCACTCGCGACCATCGCCGGTCCAGCATACCCGTAATCAGGTACCTCGGTACGCTATACTCGAACGTCAGCGCCTTCATCCCACCTCCACCACATCGGCGTCGTTCACTCTTTTATTGTTTACTTTTTCGGCGAGGGGTGTCGAACACCCGCTCGTACTATTTCTACTCCTCCGGTCGGAATAAAAACAGGGGTTGTTCGTAATCGGAGGGACCACATCGGGGGCGTGTCGGAGTGAAGAGGAGGGTAGAGGACGCTGGGTAGGGCAGGGACGCGAGGCCTTTTTACTATCCCGGGATTCTCAAGCGGATCAATCGGCACAGCCTTTCGCCGCAGGCCGCTAATCCGCGCTCGGTCGCGGTGTTGTTCGCGCGCCGGCCCCCGGCCCCCGGCACGCAACCGTCGCCGACCTCTTCTTCGCACTCGATTGTAAGGGCGGCCTTGTAGTCCCGGGAGAGACCTGTGAGGTCGCAGGTCCACCGGCGGACGCCTTCGTACGAGGAAGTGAAGCTCTCGAGGTCAAGCCTGGACTCAACGCGCTCGAGCGGAAACGAGACTCCTTTGCCGATGGCCTTGACCACGGACTCCTTCCTGACCCACCCGCGGAAGAAAGCGTCCACAAGGGTGGGGGAGCAACAATCCGCCGGGTGCCCCGCGAAAGCCCCGGGGAGCGTTTCTCGCTCGGCCGGGCCGAACACGACCTCGATCATCTCAGGGGTGACGGCCGGAGGGCCCACCTTCTCTATGTCGATGCCGACCGGGTGACGGGCTACCGCTATAAGACCCAGGTCCACCGAATAGCTCATGTTGAACTCGATGTCCCCCGGCACGTACGGTTTGCCGTAGTCGTTCTCGTGAAACGATATCGCCGCCGGCGCTACTCCCATGTAACACGAGAGCACGCGCCTGAGCGTCACGTGCATGTGGACGTAGCGATCGCGGTCGCGTTCGAAGCGGAAGCCCGCGGCATGCCGCCTCTCCGCCGGGGAGAGCAACTCCAGGCTCGCGTCCGGCGGCCCGTCACCAGCCGTAATGTCCACGGTGTAGATGTCGACCTCGTCAACGCCCGGCATCCGCTCCCGCCGCCTCGCCGATTTCGAGCTCGCCGCCGCCAAGCGCCCTCCTGATCGGTCTCCTTACAAACAGGGTCGGTATGAGCACGAAGATGCCTCCGCCGATGAGAAGCCAGTGGTATGAGAACTTCATCATCTCTCCGATGTCGTTCGAAGCTATTACCAGCGAGAGCGCGAGCACGGCGCCCACCCCGCCCATTACCTTGCCCTGCTCCTCGGGGGTTACGGCGCTTGAGAACACGGCCATGAAACGCATGCCGATGAGCGTGGAGAGACAGCCCACCGCCAGGGAGAATGCCCACTGCCATGCCACGCCCGGAACGATCCCGGCCGCAATCAGTATCAGGCCCGTGAGTATACAGAACCAGAAGCTGCTCGCCTCTATGCCGAGCCGGGAGATGATCTTACGCTGCTTGTCCAGCTCCATTCCTTCGAGCCTCCGGGGAGAGGTCAGCCTCGTGATAACGGGTTGCACAACGACGACCGCGAACGCGGTGGCTAGCCCGGTGACCGCGAAGAAGATCGACAGTTGCCCGTTTGAGTACGAGTAGTCCTGGGCGAGGATCAGGGAGATCGACTGCAGGTAATCCTGGATGCCCACTTGGATGAAGAGGTAGAGGAGCGCGAGCAGCCGCACCCGCCGGTCGAAGGCGATGAACTTGAAGTCCTTGAAGCCGTCCCACAGGGACGACTTCCGTTCCAGATGATCCAGGGTTTCCTTGAAAGTGAAGAGCAGGAGCATCGCGTTCGCCACGGCTATGCCCGCCGCTATGAAAAACGGGACGAAAAACTCATTCGTCGTTTGTATCACCTTCGGGAGAGCGAACCCGGATACCAGGGGCCCTATTATGAACCCACCGAGCTGTGCGACCATGGGCCAGCCCATGTTGCCCACTTCCTCCTCGGTGTTCGCGCTGATGTCCGCTATCGCGGCCATCGCTATCGCGGAGCTGGATGCGCACATGCCGGTGAAGAACCTGCCCGCGAAGAATACCCACATCGAGTGCGCGCCTATCCCCAGGACACAGATGAGGTACCCGACGGCCGTTCCGAACAGGCAGAAGAGCATCATCTTCTTCCTGCCGAACCAGTCGGAGAACGTCCCGACCAGGGGCATGCCAAGGAGCATCCCGACGGGGAATACGGAGAGGCTAAACGCGTACCAGAAATCCCGGGACGCCGTCGCGACCGTCGGGCCGAGGATACCGATGGGCTTGAGAAAGAGCGACGGCATAATGGGGTAAATGAGGCTGACGCCCATCGCGTCGATCATTATGACTATAAATAGGGTGGACAGGGCCCACCGGTTACGAGAGGCCATGTCGCCCGTATCCTTCACGTGAAGGATCGTTCATGGTGCATCGCGCCTGGATGAAGAAGCCCCGCGGACCTTGGGTTCGCGGGGCCTGGTTAACGCATTCTGAGCGAGTGTCCGGGCTCGCTATATGCCTAGATCCTTGTTCGTGAGTTCCTTGAAGAGCATTACCTCGGTGGAGTCCACGATCTCTGCGAGTTCCTCGACCGCTTCGAGCATGCCCTTGGACTTGGCTGCCTTGGTTTCCAGCTCTTCCATCACGGCCAGGCTTGGCCACTCTGTCACCAGGTAGAGCGTGTGAAGACCTTCCCCACCGCTGATGTTTCCGTACATCTTCACCTTGGGGTGGCCGGCCGTCTTGCCGAGCTTCGCCAGCTTCTTCAGAACCGGACCGACTTTCTCCCAGCTCCCGGGAGCGAACTTCACGGCTTCCATCCTCATAACCTTCATGCTTACCTCCCGTTCCCGCGTGGCCGATGTCGAGCGGAGATATAGTATCACAATAACCCGCAAAGGAACCGGATTTCCCGCCGGTGACTTATGATTTCGGATGCCTGCCGCCGCAAGCTCTCGCAAGTGATCGAAAAGTAAACAAAAAGTAAAAAGTGAACGACGCCTATGTTAGGAGGAGGGCGATTTCTTTTAGGGAGGGGGGGTGCATCATGGTGAGGTGGTCGCCGGGGACTTGGAGGATCTCGAGGGAGGGGATGAGGGTTGACCAGCCGTTGTCGTCGAGGAGGGCGGAGCCCCCGGACAGCTTCGCGAGCAGCATGGCGGTCTCGCTGTCGCCGGGGGGCGGGGGCTGCTCTTCGGTCGGTTTGACGAGGACCGCGCGACCCGGGTACGGACCGCCCTCGTAGGAGGCCATCGCCTCGAACTCCAGGCGCATTACCTCCACCAGGCGCGACCTGTACTCCTCGGGCAGGCCGCGGTAGAGCATCTCCCTGTCCAGGAGGTCGCCCGCGTCCCCGCTGCGCGCGAGCCGCCTCAACAGCTCCCTCTCCTC
>CAZAIS010000139.1:0-6775 GCA_964485255.1 uncultured Acidimicrobiales bacterium
TCCTTCTTGTCCGCCGTGGTCAGGAGCCCGGCGGCGTCGCTTCCCGCCTCCGGCTCGGTGAGGCCCATTCCGGAAATCCACTCGCCTGAGGCGATCTTGGGCAGGTACTTCTTCTTCTGCTCCTCGGTCCCGAGCTGCCATATCGGTATGCCCCCGATCACGACGTGGGCGCCCCAGGAGAGGCAGAAGCCGGCGTCAAGGCCGCCGTAGCCGAGGCCCTCACCGGCCAGGCAAGTGTCGATAACGCTCGCCCCGCTGCCGCCGTACTCCTCGGGATACGGCAGCCCCATCAAGCCGAATTCGGCCGCCTTGTCCCAGACGTCGCGGTCGAACCGGGCCTCCTCGTCCCTCTCGGCGGCGCCCGGCATGATCTCCTTCTGGGCGAACTCGATCACCGACTTCTTGAAGAGCTCCTGCTCCTCGGTGAAAGTAAAATCCATTCCTACCTCCCTTTCAAATGACTCCTGGGGTGCGGCGCCGTACTCTCAACGCAAATCTCGAACCCCGAAATACCAACTCGGCAAGCGATCCTGAGAAAACGTCCTGATATATCTATCACATTATCCGTCGGGCACAAAATAGAAATCGCGTATCCTGCCGGTACGCTCCTCAGGCGGGAGGAACTCGACCTTTACCGGCATGCCCTTGTACAGGTCCTCGTATGCCACGTTCCTGAAGAAGTTGACTATCGGGTATCGCGCCTCCTCGAGCTGTACGCTGCCCTGGATGAACGGGACCTGCGCTGTCTGGATGTCGGAGAGGTTTATCTCGACCCGGGTGAACATGACCGCCTTGCCCTTGCCGCTCATCTCCACCCAGTCGCAGTCTTCGTAGCACTCGTGGCACCACGAGCGCGGGTAGCAGTAGACCGAGTCGCACTTGCCGCAGCGGGTGCCCATCAGCCGTCCGTTCTCCTTGAGCTCGGTGAAAAAGCGCGACAGCTCCCCCATCGAAGTGAAGAAGTCGATCTTCCACCGGTCGGGTACGATCGCGTACCCGTCCTGGTCCTTGACGGGCGCGAACCGTGGGTCCTTTTCTTCCATCTCAACCTTCCAGGATAATGCTGACGGAGTACGCGCCTCGCGCTCCGCCCATGCTGTGAGCGAGGCCTCTGGCGGCGCCGGGGACTTGCCTGGCCCCCGCCTCGCCCCTGATCTGACGGACGATTTCGGCCACCTGGTACACGCCGGTCGCGCCGATGGCGTGCTCGCCGCCGATGAGGCCGCCGGAGGGGTTGACGGGTATCTTCCCGCCCATGGCGCTCATGCCCTCGGCGAGGAACCGCGCGCCCGAGCCCCAGTCACAGAAACCGAACTCCTCGTACAGGCAGATCTCGACCCCGCTGAAGGAATCGTATACCTCTGCCACGTCTATCGATGATACCGGGTCTTCGATGCCCGCCATCCTGTAGGCGGCGTCAACGGACGCTTTCACCGCCGGGAACAGCGAGCGGCCCGGGTCGTCCCGCTCCGCCTGCCTGCCGGACTCGGTGCTCGCGCCTATACCGGTGATCCAGACCGGCCTGCCGCCGAACCTGGAGGCCGCCTCCTCGCTGGCGAGGATGATCGTCGCCGCGCCTTCGCTGTTAAGGCAGTGGTCGAGGACCTTGAGCGGGTGAATGATGGTCGGGCTCTTGAGCACATCCTCGACGGTTATCTCCATGGGAGACTGCGCGTCGGGATTGTTGCGGGCGTTGCCCTTGTTCTTGACAACCACGCGCGCCATGTCCTCCTCCGTGGTCCCGTAGTTGTCCATGTGGAAGAGAATCGCCCCACCGTAAGAGCCTGCCGGCGAGGCGCCCAGGGACGCCTCGAAGAACGGGTCCGCGGCGTAGACGATCGACTTGATCATCTCCATCACGTTGGCGACGTCGCCGACCTTCTCGACGCCGACGACCATCACCACGTCGTGCATGCCGCTCGCGACCTCGGCGCAGGCGGCGCGCACCGCGTAGCCGCCCGTCGCGCCCCCGTTGGTGACGCGCACGCCCGGCTTGCGGGCGTGCCCCAGGAGGTAATGGATATGGTGGTCCGGCATGGCGCAGTGCTCGAAGAAGTCGTTGTAGATCGCGTATACGACGCTCTCGATGTCGTCCCGGGCCGCCCCCGCGTCCTCCATCGCGGCCCTCACCGACTCGTAGGCGAGGCGGGGAAACGTCTTGTCGATGTGCCGCGCCTTGAAAGGCGTGTTTCCGACTCCGACAACGGCTACCTTGTTCACATCACCCTCCGACGCGCGAGCCTACAGGTGGACGGGACGGTTCTCAACAACGTACTCAGCCTTGATTCCGGTCTTCTCGAAGAGCTCGAGCTCGAGCTTCTCGCGATCCTCCTCGACGATCACCTCGTCGGGTGTCACCTCGGTGACGCCCTTGACGTTCTTCCTGACGTCCGCCACGACCGTGTCGGGGGTGTAACCGTCCTGGACGGCAAGCCTGACGATCAGCCTGTCCCGCGAGAACTCGTCGCCCTCCACTTCCTTGTCGAGGATCGCCTGGAACTGGTAGACGCCGGTGGTGTCGCGGATCGAAGAGACCAGCTCCAGGAGGGAAACCCTCGTGCCCTTGAGCTTCGTGAAGTCTTTCTTCGCCCGCATGATGGGCGGGTACATGATCGGGTAGGAGAGGCCGCAGTGCTCGCACCTCTTCCACCTGACCCCTCCGGCGATCAGGTCGCCGGTGTAGTAACGCAGGAAGGTGGTGCCTCGCCAGTCGATGTGACTGAACGTCAGGACCCCCGGCTCTCCCTCGGGAACCGGCTCGTTCGTCTTGGGGTCCAGAACCTCCCAGTAGAAGTACTTGGGGTTGAGATGGATGTTGGAGTTCTCGTGGCACTCGTAGAAGGCTATCTTCATCTCGGTCATGCCGTACCCCTGGACCAGGCGGAAGTCTTTCCGCCCTCCCGCCTTGACCACCAGGTCCTTGATGTAAGCGCGCAGCGAATCCGTCAGCGGCTCGGCGGCGCAGAGGGCTATGAAGAGCTTCTCGAGCGGCTCGACCTGGCCCGCCTCGACCATCTCGACCGCGCGGCGCAACCAGTAGACGAGGTACGAGGGGATCGCGATCAGCGCGCCGAACCCGCCCTCCTGGAAGAGCTGTATCTGCCTTTCGGTGGGAACGACGTTGCCGCCGAAAGTGTCGAAGCCGCTGGAGCCACCAAGCCATTTGCCCATGATCACCTGGAAGAACGCCAGGTGCGGCGCACCGGGGAAGATGTTGAGAGCGCGCAGGTCCCACTTGACGTCGCGGCCGGACCAGAAAGCCGAGGCGGCCTCCTTGATCGGCCCGTGCAGGTCCCTGTAAGTGTAAACGGCCGGGGTCGGGTCGCCCGTCGAACCCGCCGAGGCGTGGAAATGTATCGGGTTCCACTCCAGGGCGACGCGCCTGCCTATCTTCCGGTAGGCGAACCCCTCCTTGTAGTTGACGCGGTACAGGTCCGCGTAATCGCGCGGGCTGTTGAAGATACTCTGGGCGACGTACTTGGCGATGAACTTCGCGGAGATGCCGGCCGTGTCGTACAGGGCGTCCCTCCCGGGGAACTTCGGCTGGACGATGAAGGATATCGGGTCCGGCCGGTAGTCGTCCTTGTAGGTCACGGGGATCTTCGACAGGTCCGCCGGTGTCCGGATGTCACTGGGCTTGATCCCGTTATCCTTGAAAAGCTTGCGGTAGTAAGGGTGGTACGGGTAGAGCACGTCCCGGATGTAGTCGGACAACCTCCTGAACGAAGCGTCCTTCTGGTCCTCGGCGCTCTTGAGGTAGAAGTTTGTCATCGCAGCCCCCCAGTCAATGCTTTGACCATCCAGGCGGAAATATAAAGTATTGCAGGCCGGAGGTCAATGGGGTCTCAAAGGGATCGAGGACCCGGGCCTACCACCTCTCCACGAAATCCCTGAAATGCGAAAGGAATGAGTATTCTGCCAGGAGGTCCTGCCTCTCGAGGTGTTTCTTCTGCAGGTAACGCATGTCGCGCGCCGGGCCCTTCATGCCCTCGATCTCGATGTCGGAAAGGAGGTCCTTGTTGAGCGCCTCGAGCTCGGCAAGCCGGCGGTGGTACCCGGGTATGAACGCCGCGACGAGCTCGACACCCTCGTACCGCCCTGTCGTCCCGCAACGACCGCACCTGTACTCGCCGCTATCGGCTTCGGCTGCACCCTCGATCAGCGCTCCGCAGACCGCGCACTTCTTGCCGCTCGTCTTTTCCACGCGCCTCGACCTCCCCACCTCAATGGTAACACCTCAACGGGAATACGTGGTCCGGTTAATAACGATCGCCGACCAGAAGAAATGACAGGTTTGAGGGTGGCCCGGCTGACCTTGGCGATTCCGGGGAAGGTCGTCGGGCGGCCCGGTGCAAGATGGTGATTCTGGTGAAGGTCGTCGGGCGGCCCGGCGGTCGCGGGGCCGCCGGACGCGCCCGTGGCAGAGCATCCGCGGATACGCGACGCAACCTTGTCCACGGTTGTTTATGGGGCGAGGCGCTTAACTTTCTAGACCTGACCCCGAAAAGTTAAGTAGACTTTGGGCATGGGTATGAGGACGAGGATCGCGCTGATTGTTGGAAAGGTTATAGGGTGGGCGAGCCGCGCCATGGGGATGGGCGGGGGATCGACTCTGCCGGGCCGCGTGGCGCGGCGCCTCGACACGGGCTTTGTCCCGTCGATCGTCGGGGACCTGCCGATGGGCAGCATCCTTATAACGGGGACGAACGGAAAGACGACTACGGCGACGCTGCTCGCTTCGATCCTGGACAAGGCGCGGATGACACCCGTCCACAACCGCACCGGAGCGAACCTGATGGCGGGCATCGCCTCTTCCCTCATCAGGGAGTGCGACCTTTCCGGGAAGGCGGCCGGGAGCATCGGGCTCTTCGAGGTCGACGAGGCGGCCCTCCCGGCGGCCGTCCGGGAGACCTCGCCCCGCCTCGTCCTGATCAACAACCTCTTCCGGGACCAGTTGGACCGCTACGGGGAGCTGGACACGCTCGCCTCGAGCATGAAAAAGGCCGTGGCGGGTCTCGACCCCGGCGCGGTGGTGGCCCTCAACGCCGACGATCCCCTGGTGTCTTCCATCGGCGCCGGCATCGAACAGAGAGTCATCTATTACGGCATCGAGGACGAGCGCTACGCCAGCGGCACGATGCAGCACGCCGCGGACAGCAAGCACTGCGCGGTTTGCGGGGGCAGGCTGGACTACCGCTACCACATCTTCGGCCACCTGGGTCACTACGAGTGTCCCGGCTGTGGCGCCGGGCGTCCCGCGACCGAGGTCACGGCGACCGGCCTGGAGATGCTCGGCATGAAGGGCACCCGGTGCACGTTGCGATTCCCGGGCGGCGACACCGAGTTGCTCATACCTCTTCCGGGGCTCTACAACGTGTATAACATCCTCGCGGCGATGACGGCTTCGCTCGCCCTGGGAGTTCCCCCCGAAACCGTCATACCCGCGATCGAGGAGTTCACCGCGGCCTTCGGGAGAGTTGAGCGCGTCCCGGCGCCGGGCAGCCGTGAAATGCTGATGATACTCGCCAAGAACCCGGCGGGCTTCAACGAGGTCATCAGGACACTCACCTTCGGGCCCGGGCGAAAGTCGGTCCTGCTCGCCCTGAACGACAACATAGCCGACGGGCGGGACGTCTCCTGGATATGGGACGTCGACTTCGAAGTGTTCAGGGGGCGGCTCGATAACGTCGTCTGCTCCGGGGTACGCGCCTGGGACATGGCCCTGCGCGTCAAGCACGCGGAGCTCATGGAGTCGTCTCTCGCGACCGAGCCGGACCTGCGAAAAGCCCTAGATGCCGCGCTCGAGCTGGTGCCGCGCGGCGAGACCCTGTACATCGTGCCTACCTACACGGCGATGCTCGACCTCCGCGAGACGATGGCCGGCAGGGGCCTGGTGGCGCCGTTCTGGGAGGGAAAGTGATCGTACGGATCGGGTGGCTCTACCCCGACTTGATGAATATCTACGGTGACCGCGGCAACATTATCACGCTGGTGAACAGGTGCGCCTGGCGAGGCATCCCCGTGGAGGTCGACGAGCTGGCCCCGGGCGACCGGATAGCGGACGGCAGGCACGACATCTTCTTCATGGGAGGCGGCCAGGACCGCGAGCAGGAGCTGGTGTACCGCGACCTGCTGGAGGTCAAGGGTGAAGCCATCAAGCGCCAGGTGGAAAACGGCGCCGCGGCTCTCGTGATCTGTGGAGGCTTTCAGCTCTTCGGGAAGTTCTACCAGCCTTTCGAGGGCGAGCGGATCGAAGGCATCGAGGTATTCGACGCGCATACAGTCGCGGGCGACAAGCGGTTCATCGGCAACGTGGTGGTGCGCTCGGCGCTGGGAGGCCCCACGGGGACGATCGTGGGATTCGAGAACCACTCCGGCAGGACTTACCTCGGCGAAGGCTGTACCCCTCTCGGCATGGTCTCGGTCGGGCACGGCAACAACTCCCGGGACCGTACCGAAGGGGCGGTCCACCTGGGGGCCATCGGCACATACCTGCACGGCTCGCTGCTCCCGAAGAACCCCGGGGTGGCGGACTTCCTCATCGAGAAGGGCCTGTCGCGCCGCGGCGGGGAAGTACGCCTCGACCCGCTGGACGACACGCTCGAGAGGAAGGCCCACGAAGCGGCCGTCGCCAGGGCGCGTAAGACACGCTGACTCTGGTAGTATTCAGCGGCAGGGTAAACTCACGCGGGCACGTATTCTTATGTGACGGGAACAGGCGTAACAGTCCCGCGGCGCCGGTATTTTCGCCGCGGCCGAGAGGGAAGGGCGATGA
>CAZAIS010000140.1:0-6745 GCA_964485255.1 uncultured Acidimicrobiales bacterium
CGCGTCGATCACCTCGACCGGCGTGCAGACGCAGGCGTACCCAAGGACCCTCCCGCCGGAGCTCTTCCACTCCCGAACGCAGTCGTTCTCAACCATTTCCGAGAGCCGCGTGACCTCGTCCATCATTACGCGCACCACCTTTGATCCTCCCCGCAAAGACCATCTTTCATAGAAACCGTATTCCTTACTCCACTAACTCCGGGCTCTCAAGCCCGCGAGGCGCTATCCATACCCCCGGACTCAAGAAAAAAGACCCGACCCAAAGACCTTGAGTGAGAGCTTGAGGAAGCGCCAGGTCTTGGTGGCCAACAGCTTCAGGATCATTACGGCGCGCTCGCGAGTCGCAAGGGTGGCGTCGAGCATGCCGTCGGCGATCGTGTGGGCGGCCTTCTCGAGTTCACGTGTGTCCACTGCGTCCAGAAGGCGGGTCACGTAATCCCTTATGGCACCCGGCCCGGACGCCGCCCCGCTGTTGAACCTGACGAGGCTCTCGTTGATCCTCCTGCCAACCTCCTCGGGCTCGAGCGCCTGTCTAATGCCCTGGTTCTCGAGCGCCGCTTCCTTCAAGTCCTTCAGCGCCGCCGAGAGGCACAGTTCCAAGCGCTCCGTGTTGACCTCCTGGAGCGCGTCTGCTAGAAGCTTCTTTTGCAGATCGGGATCCGCCTCCCTCACGCGGAGCGCCAGCGTAACCGCGGAATCGACCGCCCTCCCGATCTCCACCGTGTCCGCAGCCGCCACCTCTGCGGCGACTCGCACGATCAGCTCGTCGGGCCACGCGGCCGCCTCGGCGAGCGAATTGGCCGCGATCCTTGCCAGGACACCCTCCAGGGCCGCGCCCATGCGCGCCGAATGCACGACCATCTCCGGGTCGCGCGCGAGGATCTCGACCAGGACGCCGGCCGCGATCTCGGCGTCCTCCGCGAGCGCTACCACCGCGCCCGTCGCCGCCTCCCCGTCGACGTTGTCCATCACTCGTTTCATGAAATCCGCGAACACCGCTCTGAAGCGGGGCTCTTCGCCCCCGAGGATACGATCGCCGGCGTGAATGTCGATGGCCATCCTCGACGCGGTCGTCAGCATGCGGCCTATCTCCTCCGCGTCCAGCGCGCTCATGGTATTGAACAGCGCGCTCGCGAGGATCTCGGGCGGGAGGTTCACCTTCTCGAGGGTGACGGAAATTATCCTGATCAGGCTGTTCAGAAGCGGGGGAGCCACTCCAACCACGTTCGCGACCACTACCGGGTTTTCCATCATGAGGTCGATAGCGCGGGTCATATAGACGGTGAAGTAGTCGAGGACGGCCGTGAGCGCCTCGCGGACCTTTCCGAAATCCGTCTCCCTGAAGGCCGCCTCGAGAGCCGGGAAAGCCGCTTCGGCCAGGTCCGGCCGCTGGCCATGCACCTTCATGGCAAGCCTCGACCACGCGTTCGCGGCCGTAGCCACTGAGGAGCCGTCGAGCCCGGCGATCCGGCGCTCGAGCGCCTCCGCACGCTCCCGCGGGTCCAGGGCCTCGAGGTACTCGCAGAATACTCGAACGGCTCGGAAGCAGGCCGTAGCCAGGACGCCGGAGGACTCTATCGCCAGCCGGGTCAGCTCCGGGTCCTCCCTGAACGCCAGCTCGAGGGATCCGGGCTCGATTCCCTCTATAAACCTCCGCACTGCCTCTCTCGTGAGCTCAACGCCGGCGTCGGCACCGGTTTCCGCCTTCTTCTCGCTCAAGACCCATCACCTCTCATCCATCACCTGAATCCTGCGTTCGCATCACCGCTCAAGTCATCCGCCGGTCATCTTCACGACAAGCCTTACCGCCGCCGTGTATCCCCACAGCAGGATCGAGCGGGCGACGGCGAAGGCCGCGCGCGCGAGCTGGCGGCCGTCGATTGCGCCCATAAGGTCACCCACAAAATAGGGGTTCCTTCCGGCGGCCCTGTTAACGGCGCGCGAACCCGCGTTCACGGCCGCGCCGAACGCCGGTGCGGCCTTCTTCGCAAGCTCCGTCTTCTCGATCAGCGGTCCGTACACGTCCGGTATCTCCCGGAGACCGGCCGAGTTCACTCCACGGCCGAGCTCGTCGAGAAAAGCACTCAGCAGGGGTGCCGGGAATCCGTTGAGCTGCCGCCCGAGCTCGAGCACCGCCTCTATCAGGTAGTTGACTACCTCGGGCGCCACACCCGCGAGGCTCAGTGTCAGCTCGGGATCCTCCCAGAGCACGGTCCTGACGGCCAGGCGGGCTCTCTCGGGGTCCGCCGAGGACATGTTGGACTTGATTATCTCGAGAAAAGCCGGGGTCCTTATGACCTCTCGCATCACCCGCGCTCCGGCCCCCGCGCCTTCCCCTCTATAACCTTCGCAACCCGGGATCCCGGTCATGATTCCTCTTTTCCACCCTTACCCGTGCTGTCCGCTTCCGCCCGTGCCAGGACCTCCCGTCCCGCCGCAACCAGCGGCACCACGATCTGTGTCATGAACTCCGGGTTCTCGTCCGCGATCGCGCGGACGCTCCGGGAGACGCCCCGGACCAGGCGCCTGGCTTCGGACCCTTCCCTCGCGGCCCGGGCCCCCAGCCTGGAGACCGCCGATCCCAGAAGCGGCATGAATGCGTCCAGCAGCAGCCCCGCCGCGCCCTCGCCGGCTCCGGCACCCCCGGCAAGTGACTCGGCGATTCCGCCGCCGACACCGTCCCAGAAAGCGGTCGTGGCGCCGCGCAGCTCCTCGTCAGGCTCCGCGGCCAACCTCGCGCAGAGCGCGAGAGCTTTTCCCGCGGTCCTTCCAAGGCCTCTCGCGTCCACGTCCCTGACAATCCCGGTCATGAAACCCGTCACCACGCCCGCCGGAAGCAACGATGCCTGTTCGACGGCCTCCTCCAGGAATGCCGTGAGCGCGTTCGCGAAGGCGGGTGTCGCCGCGAGCAGGCTCAGGAAGAACTCCGGGTCCTCGAACATGATCGTACGGACCAGGAGCGCCGCGTTCTCCGGGTCGAGGTCGCGCAGCACGATCCGAACGCCCGCCTTGAACCGGGGCGTTCGCAGCAGCTCCCGCATTACCCTGCTCGTGCCCTCTATGGGCCCTCTCCTCACGGTCTGGCTGTCCATCGCCTTCCTTCTTTATCCTTCGGACTCCCGCAGGCCGGGAAACCTGAAGGCCCGCACGGCCTCGGGCGGCGCATTCCCCCGGAGCGCTCCGGCCGCGGGCTCAGAGCGTCTCGCACTCGTAGAACCAGCGGGCCACTTCCATCTGGCACAACTGCTTGCCCCCCATCCAGAGCTGGACTATCTTGAGGTCGCGCCAGTGCTTCTCGATGTCGCCGAGGCGGTCGCTTCCGTAGGCGCCCATGATGTTCATGGCTTTTTTCAGGTCCTCCGCCGCGCAGTCGCAGGCGAAGTACTTGTAGGCGCGACCCTTGGCCACCACCTCATCCGACCAGCGCGCGCCGTACAGGTCGGGCCTGTCTATCATCCTTGCGAGCTGGTAGGTTACGATCCTGATTACCTCCGTATGCGCCGCGAGGTCGGACAGGATACCCGCGACGTCGTCGTTCTCCTTGAGCGGCTTTCCCCTGTAGGTGCGGCCCTCGCAGAAGCTACGCAGCAACTCGAAGACGTTCATCATTACTCCACTCACGAAAGCGCAGCTCCCCATGTTGCCGAGGGCGACGACCTCCTTGAAGTACTTGGCGTCGTCGCCCGGCCCGCACGCGCGATACCAGGACGGCACGCGGCAGTTCTCAAACCAGATGTCACTGTTCTTGTCGGCAGCCATGCCGGCCTTCCGGTATGGTTTGCCCTGCGTACAGCCCGGCGTGTCCGCGGGTACGAAGATGAACGCGAAATCGTCGAGGTCGCTGGAGCCGGGCCTGGTCGTAGCGACAACGCCGAAAAGGTCCGCAACGCCCCCCGAGTTGGTCGGCCATAGCTTGTGGCCGTTGATGACCCATTCGTCCCCCTCGAGAACCGCCGTCGTCTGGATCGTGCTGCCTCCCGTTATTCCCATGTTCTCTATGTCGGCGCCGCCCTGGGGTTCGGTCATGGCATTGGCCGCGAACTTCGGCTCGGTCGTATCGCAGAACATCGGGGCGAACTCCTCGCAGAGCCTTCGGTTCACGTGGGGTTCGTTGCAGATCATAACCAGGGGCCAGTAAAGCACGCCGAAGGCGACCGCCATGCCGGAATCCGCCCGGGCGATCTCCTCGAACGCCCGGCAGGCGAGCGTGCCTATGTAACCCGAGTGGCCGAAACCCCACCCGCCGAGGTCCTCCGGGAACAGCATCCTCTGGAAGCCCAGCTCTCCCATGAGCTTCCCGAACGCCGGCTCTATCAGGCGGTGGTCCTCCCAGTCCTCGTCGTACTCGCGCCTCAGTGGGATTACCTCGGTGTCCGCCCATTTCCGCACCATTTCCCCGAGGTACCTGTCCACCGGCGCGATGTATTCGATCGGCCTGGTGAAATCATCGATGCTGCGCATTTCGCTCCCTTTCGTGTTCCTGCCGGAACAGGCGCTAGAGTTCCATCAAGCCGTAGTAATGACGTGCCATGTCGGTAAGAGCCACCGTCTCCGGTACCACGTAGGACTCCAGGGTCTTGACGTCTCGCCAGTAACGCTCGAGGTTCCACTCGGTCGCGTATCCCGCCGATCCCATCAGCTCCATAGTGTTGTCGATAGACTCCATCGCGTCCCGGGCGACGGTCTTGAACACCGCGGTCGCCGTGGCGGCGAGGGCCCCCGATCCCGCCGGCCCGTAGGTGCCGGGCATCGAGATCATGCGCGCCGCGTTGTACGACAAGACACGGGCCGTACCGGTGCGCGAGCCGATCTCACCGAGAAGCGAGGCCACCACGGGGTTTTCCTTGAACACCTGGCCTTTTCCCTTGATCACACGCGTATCCACCCACTCTTTCAGAATATCGTAGGACGCCAGCAGCGCGCCGCAGCAGACAGCCGAGCACAACGTGTAGTACCAGGAGATGACTCCTCGGACGGCATCGTCACCCTCCGCGACGAGGCCGAATGAAGGGATCTTAACGGCGTCGAGCTCGATGTCGGCGTTGACGCTCGCCGCGAGGCCCGTCTTCTTAAACGGTTCCACGGCGGTGACGCCCGGCGTTCCGGAGGGGACCATGAAGAGTCCCGGGCCCCCTTCTGCGGCCTCCGCGGCGACACCGAAGAAGGCGGCAAGAGCTCCGGCGCACTGCGGCCTGGCTCGGGAGGCGGCCAGCGACCACCCGTCGCCATCGGCATCGGCCGACGCCTGGTACTGCAACCCGAAGAAATCCCGTCCCCTTGAACCGCCTGCTGTGCCGTAGGCCGGCAGGACGAGCGCGCTGAGGGCGACTTCGCTCCCGCATATCACGGGAGCGGCGGACTCGAGAACCTCGAGGTTCCGGGCGGGCTCCAGGGCGAACGCCGACTGGAGCGCGTAAGCGTTGGCGAGAAGGAACGCTATGCCGGTGTCCGCTCGCCCCACCTGCTCGCAGACCGCCGCAAGGGTCACGGCGGCGTCGGCGGAGTCGAGTCCCCCTCCGCCCATCTCCTCGGGCCAGAGGACGGACTGGAGCCCTATGTCGATCAGAAGCTTGCGCATCGCGGGCATCAACAAGGCGTCGAAGTCCTCCCGGTGCTCGAGCCTTCCCGCCATCACTTCGGCTTCAGCCCAGGCACCCACCGTGGAAGCAAGCGACAGGTCCACCTCCCGCAGCCACTCCACCGGGACCGGAAAAAGCTCCTGGTATTTCATCGCACCCCCAAACGCATGTCCGGGCGCGCGGCATGCGCGCATCCCGGGGCGGCCCTTCGGATTGCCTCCCGAGCGCCTCATTTGCCCATCCCCGCAAGCGCCGGCGCCGGTCTAAGTCCGTTTATCTGCATGTCCACGATCTCGCGCGACATCTCGTCGATGTCGTAATCGCCCGAACCGGCGCTGATGCTGCGCGCGAGGTGTATAAGGCCCGCGACAATGAAGTCCGCCGCCCGTCTCTGGTTGACCTCCCTGAGAAATCCTATCTCGACTCCGGCCCGGATCAACCGCTGAAACTCGCCGGTGAGGTTGGCCTGGAAATCTCGGAAAAGCTGGGTCATCTCATCGTCGATCACGACCAGGTCGTTGAAGAACGTCCATATCATTCCGCGGTTGGCCTCGATGTAGCGAAACACGTCCGCCAGGAACACGACCAGCGCGCGCATTATCTCGGCGTCCGAGGGACGGGAGCCCTCGGGGGATCCGAGCCGGGTCACAAGGTCGTCGATCCCGGCGGTGGTCATGCTCGTCATGCCGGACATCAACTCGGTGACCAGGTGTGCAAATATCTCCCGCTTGCTGGAGAAATACACGTAAAAAGTGGAGCGCGCGACTCCGGCCTCCCTGATAATGTCCTCGACGGTCGTCTTATGATAGCCGAGGCTGGGAAATACCCGCGCTCCCGCTTTAATGATGACGCCGCTTTTGCTGTCGGTACCCATGCTCATCCCGTAGAAGCGTACATACATGTATGTTCGGTATTAAATTACGCTCCGCGTCTCGCGTCAATACTTATCCGCTTCTTCAAGAGCACCGCCTTCACATACATAGCCCGTTGTTTCGCACTCTCCAGGCGGTCACGGCGGCAATCAGCACAACGTAAGCTGCGATACGGACCTGAGGCGCCCCCTCCCGTCGCTTCACCCTGAAATCCGTCAGACTGTTAATGGATTTGAGATCAGGGTTCCGCTCCCGCATGGGGGACTGCTCGTCCCCCCTACGAAACCCCCCTGT